>DAIDJC010000165.1 GCA_027451565.1 Limisphaerales bacterium
GTTCCTTGATCGCACTGGGTGTTGGCGTTTACCCCTCTCCTTGGTCCTCTCCCCCCACTTCGTTTGTGGGGCGAGGAGATCAGAGGCGTCGGGTTGCTTACAACCTTTGAAACGGGCAATCAAACCCAATGCTCAAAAACGAATAAAAACCATCATGGAACCCACCGCCTCTTCTCTCCCTCTCCGCCAATGAAATTGGGGGGGAGGGCCGGGGAGGGGTGGCGCTGAACTTTCAGAATGGCGTGTTTGTTTCAAAGTGAGATTTAAAGATCACACTGGCTGTTTGCGAGTTCCCCTCTCCTTGGTCCTCTCCCCCCACTTCGTTTGTGGGGCGAGGAGACCAGAAGCGTCGGGTTGCTTACAGCCTTTGAAACAGGAAATCACACCCAACGCTCAAAATCCTAAAAAAACCATGATGGAACCCACCGCCTCTTTTCTCCCTCTCCGCCAATGAAATTGGGGGGGAGGGCCGGGGAGGGGTGGAACTGAGCTTTCAAAATGGAGTTTTGTTCGTTCATCACACTGGAAGTTTGCGAGTTCCTCTCTTCAATCCTCTCACCGCGCTTCGCTGGCTGGGTGAAGAAACCAGAGGGCCTGGGTTGGTGGATCCGTTTGAATGGACCCTCCTCTTTGTTGCTCCGGATGGTTAAACACAAACCCAAAACCGCCCCTTCGCTCTCCTTCCACGCAAACTGCACCAGTCTAAAAACTGGGATGCGCTCTTTGAAATCTCATTTCTAGGCTCATTTCTGGGTTTCACGTTGGTTTCATTTGTGCATAATTGAGCGCATGAGTCATTTGCAACGTGTGATTGAGGAATCCATTTCTGTCCTGCGCGGGTTAAGCTCCTTGGAAGCGCCGCTGGAGCGTGCTGCCCGGCTGGTGCTGGACCGGCTGGTGGCCGGCAAAAAACTTCTGATTTGCGGCAATGGCGGAAGCGCCTCGGATGCCACGCATTTGGCCACCGAATTTCTTTGCCGTTACCGGGAGGATCGCCGCCCTTATCCAGCCATCTCTCTGGCGGCCAACGGGGAATACATGACCGCCGTCTGCAACGATTACCACGCCGATGAAATTTTCGCCCGGCAAGTCCGCGGCCTGGCGGAGAAGGGGGATGTCCTCATTGCCATCACGACCAGCGGCAAATCCCGGAATATTTTGCGGGCGCTGGAGGAGGCACGTTTGAAGGAAGTGGACAGCATTGCCTTTCTTGGGCGGGACGGCGGTTTTACCAAGGGGATTGCAACGATTGACCTGATCGTGGCTGGCACGGCCACAGCCCGGATACAGGAAGCCCAGAAGGTGCTTTTTCACGCACTGTGCGAAATGGTTGAGGAAAAGCTTCCCAAGGTTTGATGGGTTCGGCTAATCGTGGGCGAACCAGCCAAACCAGATGATGTTTCCAATGACGAAAATAATGACCGTGCTCCAAAGAATCGCGAAGAAGGCGGCAAAAGACGCGCCGATGATACGGTAGGATTTGGCGGCATTCCAAAACAACTTCTCTTTCTGCCGCACGCCTCCGGCCAGCCATAATGCCGCCAGGGAAAAAGGCAGTCCGACCAGGGGTATGGAACCCAGGAGGCCCAACCATAAACAGCGGCGGGAGCCTTGGATCATTTGAATCTTGATGATCGCATTAGGATTCATTGAGATGGCCGTTCAGGAGCCGCAGTGTGGTTTTTGTCTGTTTGATACTGCGCCGGCTCGGAGACGAGGCGTTGGACCTCCTGCTGTTCCTGAAATTTGATTTCACGGCGAAGGTGGGCCAGGCAGCGGATTTCTTCCATGGAGAGAATCATCATGATGGCCAGAAGACTAATCATGACCAGGCACGCCATGCCGTCTTCTTGGCGGCCGGGCCGGTGCCTGTTGACGTCGTATTCCGACCGGGCATGGAGGGGGATTATCATGGAGGGTTGGGGCTGACGGCTTCAAAGGTGAAGATCAGCGGCAAATGGGTTTCGCGACGTTTCTGCGCTAATTCCAAGTCCCAGCGCCATGCCGCCAAAGGACCGCGGGGATCCGATTGCATTTGCGAACTTTTCACGTTGGGCAGCAGGAGCTGCGATGCGGCGCCTGGCAGCGATTGCCGCCACAAGCCTCCGGACGTGAAATGATACAACACCTGTTTTTTTCCCTCGGGGATCAGGATGGATTGGCTGGCCCGGTCGTTTTGAATGGAAATGGCGCCGGTCGCGGCACGCACGTCCTCCCGCCAAACATTGCCCGCCCGCAGGGCGGATTCGATTTCCTGTGTGGCCAGGAACACGGCCCGGGTGTGATCCCAGCAAAAGAAAAATGAAGCGGTGGCAAGACCCAGCAAAATGGAAAACACCACCAGGTAAACGAGGCATTCAATCAGAGTTGTCCCGGCAAACCGGTTGCGCCCGGGACGAGTTTGGAAATTGATGTTCATGGAAGGGTGGCTTCGCGCGCGATGACTCCGATGCCGTGCCGTGTGTCTGGCATCCATTCCAGGCGCAGGTGTTTGCCGGTCTTGGTCAATTGAAAGTGTCCAGGCGGCAGGACATCAAAGGCGCGGGAGTGAACGGGATAGATTTGTGAGCCATCGGAATAATTCCGGGCTGCTCCATCCGCCAGGATTTCCATTTCGCCATCCACAATTTGATCTGCCACACTGCGCTGGTATTCCATTTGGAGAACCTGGCGCTCGCGCGCGAAGGAATAACCCAGCGGCATGACCGCGAGGGAGAAGATCACCAGCCCCATGGCGAGGTCAACCTGGAGAAATCCGCGCCTGGATCGGATTGCTTGCTTGATTGGAGGTGGGAATTTCATTTTTACGGGTTTTCCAACATGTCCCTCAAAAACATCACGAGCATGCCAAACGTGCCTATGGCCACAAGGCCGACCGCCAAGCCATTCAAGAGAATCAATCCGCTGACAAAAGCGTGGACGGCGGTTTGCTCTTGTTGAAGCGCCTTTGCATCCAACGCCTCGTGCCAGCCATTCAGGGCAATCATAAAGCCGCGGTGAGCGTGGCCTGCGTTGGAAAGCCGCCAGTGGAATTCACCGGTATTGTCAAATACCCGGATGGCTTCCTCCAATTTCACCCCGCCTTCCAATTCAGCCGCCACCCTTTGTGAACGGCGCCGGCATATTTCGTTGGCGGTGGCATCGCCGGCCAGCCGCACCGCTTCAACCTCCGGCGCCCCGCCATCCAGCAACACGGCCAGCATGGCCGAGTAGGTGCGAAGTAGTTTTTTCCGCTTCCACGGAACCTTCCACGTGATCCAATCCACCAGCGGGACCTTGCGGAATTGGAAAACCCTTACCAACTGCGGTCCGCCTATAAAAATGGCGGCCATCGCGGCCAGAAACAGGAACAGCATCAATTCAATTCCCCCCAGTATAAAATGCCGGTTAAGACTAAAAATGAATTGAGAAAAAGGCCAGGGTCGGAACCCATAGCCCGCCTGTATATCGCTGAACTTTGGGATGACAAAAATGGAGGTGACCGTCACGAGAAAGATGAAAACAGGAGCAAAGACAATCATGATTGAGAACAAATAGGCCAGGTTCGAGCGCGTTGTGTCCGTGCCGGCCCGAAGGAATTCACGGGCGGCTGGAAGGACTTTTTTCAGGTCGCCAAGTTTTACTCCAGTTTGCAGAATGGCGTTGACCTGGGGGGGCAGGAAACCAGGAACCTTCTTGAGTGCATTCTGAAATGATTCTCCCATTTCAATGTGGGCGGCAAAAAGGTAAAAGGACGCGCCCATGGCGGCGTCATGGGTTTCCCCCGCAGAAAGGAAGGCTTGTTCAAGAGGAATGCCCCTGTCCACCGACAACTCCACCAGATCCAGGAAAAGGCTGGCCCGGTCACGCCGGCGAGAGGGCAGCGAAAGTAAAGAATAGGCCGCTGTGAAAAAAACCAATGCCGTCAAAAGTGGCAAGGCGGCAAGGCACAAGCTGAATAATGTTTTAATTAAAATTTCAATCATGGCCAATGCAGTTTAAAAATGTTCCCTATGGCGGGCTCAAGTCATGTTCGAAATCATCTCTAGCAAGGGCAAATACATGGATACTAAGAGAAAGGCCTGTGAGATGACCACAGCCCCCAGAAACATTGCGATGACTGGCATCACGGTATACAAGGCGACATCGGTGCGAACAATGGCCCGGGCTTGGTAAATATCAGCAGCCTGCCTGAAGCCTTCTGCCAGGTTTTCCCCGGCTCCTGAAACAATCCAGGTGAACAGGGGCGGAATCATTTTGTTTTCCGCGGCCAAATCAGAAAATTTGGTGGCTCCTGCAGCCAGTCTGGACTCCCATTGCCGCAAGTCTGAGGCGGCGGCGGAGTTTGTCTCCAATTGTTCCGTCAGCCTGATGGCGTCCGGCAGGGTGACTCCATTATCGAGCAGCAGTTCCAGGGACGCAGCGATTCGTGAAAGCCGGGCTTCCCTGAAGGCAGGAAGATTCAAGACCACTTTTGCGTGAATGGATGGCACGAAAAAAATGAGAAACATCAACAATATGGCCATTCCAATGGCTGTTGGAAAGACCCAGAAGGCTTGAAGGGCGCGAATGGCAATAATCGTGGTTGTTGGCATCCTTAATCCAATTCCGCTAAACACATCCTTGAATGCCGGGCCAATGACGTGGCTAAAAATGATGGCCATCAGGGATGAAACCAAAAAAGCAACCACCATCACAATCATGGGATAAGTCATCATGCCCCTGAGTCTTGTCAGGATTTTGTTTTGGCGCTGGAAATAATCCGCCACCATGGTCAGGGCTCCCGGAAGATCGCCGCTTTTTACCCCAACCAGGAGCATGCGTTTGTAAAGTTCGGGCAATTGACGGCTTTCCAGGGCATCTGCCATCGGCGCGCCTTTCCCCAGGTCCGATCCAAGCGTCTCCAATTCATTGCGCAAGGTGCCGTGTCGCATTTCCATGCACAGCCGTTGCAGCGCGCCTTCCAGTGGAATCCCGTTCCGCAGCATGGCGGCTAATTGCTGGTTGAAAAAACTGAACTCGTCGTCTTTCATAAGCCAAAAATCCGTTTGAATTCTTTTTCGTCAGTCACTCCCTGTTGAACCAGCGAGCGCGCCAAATCAATCAGTGGATACGGGGCTGTGATGCAACCTGCGTCCCCGCAGCGGATTCGGCTTCGCGCGGGTTCATCCACTCGAAACCATTCCACCAGTGGAAGACGTCCGCCATATCCGGTCTGCAGGCAGGATTCGCATCCGCCTCCATCACACCGGGGACAAACCTTGCGGATGAGACGCTGGTTCAAAACCAATTCCACCGCGCTGGCGATTGCCGAGTGGTCGGCGCTCATGGTAAAAAGCCGTTCAATCACTCCGCGACAGGACCCGGCATGCAGCGTGGAAATCACCAGGTGCCCTGTCAATCCTGCCCGGATGGCGAGCTGTGCGGTGGCATCGTCCCGGATTTCCCCCAGGATCAACACCTGGGGATCCTGCCGCAAGAGATGCCGCGCCGCGCGGGCAAAATCCAGGCCAATGGCTTCATTCACCTCGGTTTGCATGATGCCGGGCACGATTTGCTCCACGGGATCTTCAATGGTGATGATGTGCCGTCCTCCCATGCCGGTCAGGCGGCGCAGGCAGGAATAAATGGTGGTGGTTTTCCCGCTGCCAGCCGGCCCCGTAAGCAAAAGCAGGCCCGTGGTTTGACGCAGGAAATGCTCCAATTGTGCATGGGCTTCCACGGGTAGCGCCAGTTCCTCAAGCGATTTTGCCGTTTCAGGGTTGAAAAGGCGCAGCACAATTTTTTCACCCGTCACCGTCGGGTAAGTGGCCACCCGGACGTCGTTTTTGTTTTTTAATTCACCATGCGAAATGCGCCCCTCCTGGGGCATCGTCTCCTGGTAAGTCTTCAGGCGCGCAAGGAATTTGATCCTGCCAAAAACCCGCTCGGCTACTTCCTCAGGCAATGTCCGGGTCGGGGTGACCACCCCATCAAGGCGAAAGGCGACCTCCGCTGATTTTCCGCGCATCTGCAAATGGATGTCGCTGGCGCATGCCTGTTCCGCCTGCCGCACCAGTTCCTCCAGAATCACAGGGGCGGGTTTTTCCGCGCCAGATCCATTTGATTGTCTGGCGGGCGGTGGTTCAGTTTTGGCAAACATGGGATTGGGATGAATTAATTTTTATCCGCGACCAAATAATGCAATCCGTGATCACTCGCCATCAGCGCATGGAGATGCCGGGGGAGGAACTGGAGTTGGCAACTCAAATTGATTTCATTTTGCGCCAAGGCCACGGACAATTGTTGAAGCGGCTGGTTCAATGCCAGGCAGGTTGTTGCCAGGCACGCCGAACCCAATGCAAACCGCCAAAAAAGCGATGAAAAGGAGGATCTCGCGGCAGACGCCGGCGCGGGGTGGCTCTGGAGCTGTGCGCGCACCTGCGCCGGAAAATTATTCCAATACCTTCGCGGACGCTCCGGCACGGGAAGGTTTTTCAACATGGATTCCAGTTCAAAATCATTCATGTGGGTCCTCCATTTGTGACAACCAGCGCTTTAATTTCCGCTTGGCGGCAAACACGCGCCAGGAGACGGTGGTTTCCGGGCACCCCAGGATGGCGGCAGCCTCGGCATGGTTGAAGCCGTCGCAGATGGTCAACGTGATGGCGGCGCGTTGTTTGATGGATAATTTTAGAAGCGCTTTCTGAATGTTCGGGATGTCAGGGCCGGGCGGCGGGCCGGCGTCGCTCTGGCCGTGGATTGCGGATAATTCCTCGGCACAACCTGATTGCAACCGCGCCCGCCGGGTCTCGCTTTGCAGCCAGTTGAGACAGGTGTTGACGGAGATTTGATACAGCCATGTGGAAAATTTTGACTTGTTGCGGAACGATCCAATTTGCTTGTAGGCCCGCAGGAATGTTTCCTGCGCGAGGTCTTCGGCATCAGCCATGGACCCGGTCATCCGGAACGTCAGCGCGTGGATCATTCGTTGGTGATTGCGTATGAGAACTTCAAAAGCCTCCTGGTTGCCCTGCTGGCTTTGCAGCACCATTTCATTGTCCGGGTCGGCCATGCGGGAATTGTTTGAGAGCTTCGACAATTCCGGCTGCAAAATCCTTTGAACGGGTTTGCGGCCCGCCGTGGATTGGATGGCGACAACACTTTCCTGCTCAATGTCTGCGAGTGCAAAAGTGTTCATGTTTGGGCTTTGCCGGATACGGTTCCCCCCGGGCTGCGGCGCACGGTTCCAATGCCGTCGCACGAGGAGCTTCTGTGAGGTATGACAAATCCTGTGGGCAAATCCTTTGGTTTATTTTGTCAATTTACCCGCACAACAAGCCTTTATTCGAACCATTCTGGTTTCCAATTGCCATTCCTCTGAAAATGGCCATCTGAAAATGGCAGATGGCTCTGGCCGGGTTGGTGTGACCGGATTACCCTAACATTTCTTCGATTTAATTGCAACGCTCCCTCATCGAGTGGGCGCGTCTCAGTTTCTGGGAGAGTCCCCCTCAGCCTCCGCGTTTGAATATTTATAAACCTCCACAAACCAACTGCTCCGCTCCC
>DAIDJC010000166.1 GCA_027451565.1 Limisphaerales bacterium
CTCCGGCTGGAAAATCACGATTGACCGAGGCTTGGACATTTTCCAGAAATACGAATCCGGCCCCTTTTCATTGGAGCAGGCCATCCAGGAAGCCCGCCTGACGCGCGGCGCCGAGATCACTTATCTGAAATTGTGAATGAATTTTTCACACAATCCGGTTCATCTTGGCCATCCCGACGCCGGTTGGCGCAGTGCGGTGATCTACACCATCATTCAAAGTGGCCGCCGCCGCGGCCTCAATCCACAGGAATACCTGACCGATATTCTGGGTTGCTTGCCCGCCATGAAAAACCACGAAATCAAAGACGTGCTGCCCAGCCGATGGAAGCCCAGGCGCTCCCTCGCCGCTTCCCCAGCTACCCCGTAGCTCGCTTAACGCTTACAATTAAACAGGCTGCATTACTTTTTACTCGTTTTTCGAAGAGAATATACTTTTCATTCGTTTTAAAATTCCAAATTCCCGAAGAATAAAAATCCCAGCAATGCTACCCAACAAATCAGAAATTCCTTTAATAGTTTTGTAATCTAATTTAACCCATGTAACAACAGTTAAACAGATCACGACAAGTAAACCGCTAAAAATTACGAAAAATTGCCAACCGCCAATGGCCCAGAACCGATTGTTTGACGACTTCATAGAGTAAATCGCCTTTAATTGCCGCAAGGGCAGCTGTTCATGCAATCCGCCATAGATTTAAAATCGTTTAAACTGGAAAGGAGAAAATCACCTATGCCTACTGCAATCGCTGTGCCGCCACTTCCCGCAGCAATCCCCCCCGCTTCAATGCCATCAAGAATCAACGCCCCCTGCCCTGTTGCAAGACAACAGGCTTTACAACCGGACGAACTAAGGTGCGAACACGCAAAATTCTGCAGCGTGTTTAATATTTGTCCCAACAACAGTCCATTTCTGTCGTAATAATCGTCAGGATTGTTTTCAACAAACTCGTATAAATCAGGGCCGTCTATAGTTTCAACTTTTTCTCGAAGCCTCATATTTTGCCAGATACGGGCGCCTCTCAACATCTTAAATCCACGTTCACTAAATGGGTCTCTATTTGGCCACCTCTGCAAATTCGGATCATAAAACCGGTAAAGATAATAGTACAACCCCGAATTTGAATCCCATTCCTTGCTGGAAAAACGATACCGGTTTGCCGAGGCCAGATAACCGCTTTGCGCCAACATGTTTCCAAACGGATCATACAGGTATTTGGCGCAAACGTTCTGGTTCGCATCCAGCAGGCAGGTCACGTTCCCATTCCCATCCGCATGATAAAACACGCTGCCATTCCCATCCGTCCGCGCCAACAACCCACCAATCCCGCCCGCACCTTGAAGAGAACGAGATGGATTAGGGCCTCGCCACTCGGCACAAGGCTCATGGTTCTGCGAATCAATTGGGCATAGATTCGGCACGGCCCCATCTTCACCCTGATTCGGTCGTTTTGCCATCTTTTTCTAAAAAATACCCGTGAAATGACGCCCCGGATGAAGCATCCGTCGAAAAAAACGGCCAACGATCGCCGAGTGCGACACCCGGCCTCCAACCTGGACGCTTCAAGGTCAATAAACACCTGTAGATGCCTCACAACCATTGGTCAATACGCGTATTGAAATGCGCCGGAAAAGGACCTAACCGGACGTATAGCCATGGATGCGCTATCCTGTAGGCCGGGTGTCCCCACGCGGCGTTCGTTAATCTATCTATTCTAATCTTAACCCATTTCACGCCCACATCGCAGCCGCCAATTCCAAACCCAAGAACCAACCCAGCGTCTTTTGTCAGTTCTCGATCCTCCATTTTGGCATCCTGTCCATCCTGTTCATCCTGTCTCAATTTCCTGCTGGTATCGCCATTGAGGTATTGGACAGGATAAACAGGATTTACAGGACAAAATCCTTTGGCAACGGTTTGGGGCGATACTTGGGCAATACTGCGGCAATACGTCCGTGTCTTGTGTTTGAATTCGAGCCGCCCCGCTCCGAAATCCAGAAGCAGTCCCATCTCGATGCCGGTGGCCGTAAAAACCTGTCTGAAAAGTGGGAAGGGTGCTGTTTTCCTGGCCAAGCCGGTCTGGCGTTGTTATTCCCCGGTCACGGACTTTTGTGAGGTATGCCCCCTCGTCGCGCCCTGTCATACGGCCCTTGAGGCGTTGACACCACTTCTCCGAATTTTAAACCAGTCCCCAAGCTTGGCGCTCGCCCCCCCGGCTGAACCCGACATCCATTGCCGTCGCAACTGCGATCATTTTCAGAC
This sequence comes from Limisphaerales bacterium, assembly GCA_027451565.1. Classification (GTDB taxonomy): domain Bacteria; phylum Verrucomicrobiota; class Verrucomicrobiia; order Limisphaerales; family UBA11358; genus UBA11358. Next base: position 2,261 of record DAIDJC010000166.1, read on the forward strand.
AGGCTTTTAAACTCCTCTTGCCGGGACGTCTGGAAGAATTTGATTCATGTTAAGTTCGACCATGGTTTGACGGCCAAGAAAATCGAGGAGCACAGCCACCCGTTGACGGGCGGGGACGATGCGAGTGACGACGGCTCTAAGGCCTTGAAATGCGCCGGAGGCGATTTCCACCGGATCCCCGGGACGAAGGTCATGCTGGATGACATGCACTTCCCCGGGGCCCATGAGAGCCTGGATTTCTTTAATGACATGATCTGGCAGGGTGGGCCAGTTTGGGCCGAAATGAACCACGCCGACCACGCCCTGGGAGGCTTGGATGCGGCGCAAGGCGAGGTGAGGTTGAAAGCGGGCAAAAAGGTAGGAAGTGAACAAAGCCTCGGTCACCCAGGCCAAACCCCGTCGCGTGGACCGCTGGAACCTGACACGCGGCAGAAACACCTCGATGTCCCCCTGCTGGCGAAGTCCGGCAGCGGCAATGTGTTCATGCCGTGGCCGGGTTCGCACGCAAAACCATGTGAATTCGAATCCCGACTCAGGCGACGCCTGGGTATTCATGTTTCTTCAACCTCCCGGAGTGGTGCATGCCCAAACCAGCCGGCATGCGCCACAAACCCGGCGCCCAGCCGGATCAATAGTTGAAAATTTTCTCAGGCACCCTGACGATGTCAAAAGGTTTCAGGTAAAACACCGTGGAATCCTTGCCATCCAAAATGCGCCGGACATTGATGTGATAAACCTTTTGTTTCTGGTCAACCACCCGCAACACGAGCACGTCAGAGAGATTGGCCTCCAAGGGTATGGACCCGCCAGCCTCCATGATGGCTTCGAGCACGGTCATGGGATGTTCCAGCACGATTTTGCCGGGGCGATTCACGGTTCCCGTGACATAAACTGCTGAAACGGGGGTGACAACGGTGACCGTGATGGGGTCATCCTTGGCCAGGGACTGGTAGCTGCGGGTGAGTTCGTCCTGAAGCTGGAGCACAGTTTTATTGACCGCCTTCACTTCCCCCGCTCCCTGAAGGTTTAGCGTGCCATCCAGGCTGATTTTTTGGATGGTGTTGAAGTTGGTGGAGTAACGGAACATGATGCTCACCACATCACCCTCCTGGAGCAGGTTGGTGGAATAGCCGTAGCTGGAACTGTCTGACCCTGCAGAGGCGGTGGACGGGTTGTTGGCCTGGGCGGCCAGCGCCATGTCAAATGACTGGGAGGCGGACTCGCAACCAGCCAGCAGTGCTGCCAGCCCGACGCCCGCCATGGCCAGCAAAAGAATCACTGGAAAACGCGCTGAAACTCCGGATTCCGAGGGGATTGACTTTGACCGGGCGGAAATAAAATCCCCCACGCAACTGATTAATTTTTTCATAATTTTAATGATGAAACATTCAACCGCCGGATCCAGGCAGGGTTCAGGCCCATGATCCCGGCACCCACATGGCGCCCCAGACTAGCAACCTGCCGTCCGGTTGACACCAAGATTCGCATGGCTGCAATCTTCATGCCACACAACCTAAAATTGGTATTGAATTTGCAGCGTCACCATGTCATCCGCATATCGGTTGATGACAATGTTGGATTCCCGGGTCCAATGAGAAAAAACCAGGCTGGAGTTCAAATGATGGGTCATTTGATAATACACCCCGGGACTGAAACCATAGCGGGAGTAATGCTCGGTCACATCCGATGCGGCAATAAAATAAGGTGGAACAAAGACCAACACCTGAAACGGCTGCTGGCCGGTTTGGTAATCCGCGCTGGCAAAAAAATTCAGCCAGGGATTGGGATACCACCTCAGGGTATAACCCAGGTCCAGTTCCTCGTCATAAATGGCGCCTTGGTTGAATCCCAAATTCACCGAGCGGGCCACGGTCACTTCCTCGGTCCAGAATTGGTTGATTTTATGCACCAAGTCCAGATTGATGTAATAGGCGGTGAGGCTGCTTGCGGGCTGACCGCCGTTCGGGGATGCGGCAAATTGGTAAAAAGTGGGGCCGGCGTGAAGACTCACATTAATGGCCGGGTCCACCTGCCACTGCACATAAGGCCCCGCGCTGTAACTGGTCGTGTCTGTCTGTGGCGGATGGGTGAAGTGGGTGAAGCTGGCGCTGGCTTCGAATCCCGCCTGCGTGCTGCTCGCAAAACGCCACCCCGCCCTGCCGAAATAGTAATCAGCGGCGTTGTTCAGGTAATTGTACTCGGAAGATGTGGAAAAATAATTGTCATAGCTGTAGTCGCCCTCAAAAAGCCAGTGCCCCGGCTCCCATTGCACCCGTATTCCCGCATTGTTTTGGACAATCGGTATGCCGCTGATATTGCTCACGGACGGCACCGCAATATCATTTCGAGTGTAGTTGAACTGGTCAAAAAAGGTGAAGTACCAATCATCCAGATTCAATGTCCACGTCAAGGCGGACCCGGGTGTGATTTGCAGGTAATCATGGTCCGGGTGCTGCAAATAAAAGTTGTACCCCACCTGGGAGCTGAGTTGCACCACGGATTTTCCCGTTTCCTGCCAGAGCGCCTGCAGGTTCAATCCCGTGCCCAGGATGAAGTCGGATTCCGTATTGCTGTTGGCCAGGTTGATGTTGTTGTCTGAAGTGACCGAGGAATAAGCTCCCACGTTCAACCCGAGGGGCCCCCAGTGCGGCTGCAGCGCTGGCAGGTTCACCACCGGGTTGGTTTCGGTTTGGGAACTGGTCTGCTGTGCCACCACCGCGTCCAGCGAAAGCGCGCTTTGAAAGGCTTGCTGGGCGCTTGCTGACCTGGGAAAAAGCCAGCATAAAAAACCTGCTGCGCACATCCACCTGCATCTGGAAAAACCCGCCGCCTTCAGGCCCCAACCATGACCGAGGCCATGTTCACGGGGGGATTGGGAAAGAATACGGCTCATGATGGAAGGCAACCACGGGCCCAAATCAGCCCCAAATCGAACCTGTGAACGTCGCGCCTTCATGGTTTTGCCAGGCGCCTTCATGCACGGAAACGAATCCAAACGCAAGAAAACTCGCGAATTCCAGAAGGAAAAAACACCGCGCACCGGGCAAATCCCCTTGCGCCAACAGCCTTGGTTCGATGTGGTGAATTAAAATTTATAGCTCAAGTCAACTTGAAGTAGCTGGCACTTGTCAACCGGATTGACTGGAGGCATATCCTGGTCGCTGGTGGCAGCGCCGGCTTTATTGCAGATCCGGCTGGCATACCCATAGAAAAATACACCGACCAAATTTTGCTCAAACGCATAAGCCAAAGCAATATAAGCGCAATACAAGTTGACTGTGAATTCAAAAAAGCCGGAGCCATTCAGGTTTCGCAGGGCCTGATCCCATCTTTCGCCGTGCTTGGTGGCAATCCGTAACAGGTATGGACATGGATACCTGCTTTGGCTCTGGAATTGATGGTGATGAGATATATTTCACCAGCGCTCCATGTCACCATGCAAAGGTCGTTTGGCCAGGCAAAAATCCATTGGCAGGCGGAAGTTGCCAACCCGGTTCAATTCCATTTCTTTAAACTGGGGCAACACACTATCCTTGGAGGCATGAAGCAATCTTCATCCGGGCCGGGATCAACGTCACCCTTCCCCATGGGTTGGCCCCTGTCTTTCGGGCTGTTTTTGGGATTGTGCCTCTGGAAATTTGGAAACCCGGTGATTCTGGATTCCAAAATTTCGGACCCGGCCACATGGCGGGATTTTTTAACCGAGGCCTGGCCGCCCCGCTGGGCGGGCCTGATGCTTGCTCCACTGACATTGGCCTGGCTGTTGACAAACCGGTTTGGAAAGGCGGATTGGAAAAAGTTGGAATGGTGGGTCCTGGCCCCGCTTTTTTGGCTTTTTTGGAATGGTGTGGCATCCATCCAGACCGACGACACGGCGCTGACGCTGGCCACACTTGTTCAATTCACTGGCTGCATGGTGTTTTTCTTCATTGGCTGGCTTGGGCTCAAACCGGACGGCCCGGCGCGATGGATGCTGGCGCTTTTATTGCCGTCTTTTCTCTACTGCCTTATTCAAGCCTTCCTCCAGCACCAATATATATTCCCGCAAAGCCATCTCATGCTGGTGGAAGGTGAAAAAACCGGCTGGACCAATTTTCCTGCCGCGTTGATGGAAGAGCTGCGCAGCGACCAAATCGTGATTTCAACCAATGGAGTGCAGAAGGCCAATCCGGTGTTTTTGGCCAAGTTTGCGGAAGGAAGGGTGAATGGCACGATGGTTTATCCCAATGCCCTGGCGGGTTTGATTTTGCTATTGTTCCCGGGTGCATGGGTGTTGACAGCCCAATTTGCCGCGAGACTGCGTCCGGCCGTCCGGTGGGCGTGCATGGGCACGTTCCTTTTTCTGGCTGGAACATCTTTTTATTGGACAGGATCCAAATCAGGCTGGCTGATCGCCTTGGGGGTGGGCGGTCTGGCCCTGTGGCGCATCAAGTGGCCGCGACGTCTAAAAAAAGGCATCCTAGCCATCGTTCTTGTCGCGGGCCTCGGATGTTTTGCCCTCCGTTTTCACCACTATTTTTCGCATGGCGCAACGAGCGTGACAGCTCGATTGGATTACTGGCATGCGGCAGTCCAGATTAGCATGGACCACCCATGGGTTGGCTCAGGTCCTGGCACCTTTCAACATCCCTATGCGCTCCTAAAGGCACCTTCATCGGAAATGGCCCGCCTGACACACAATGATTATCTCGAACAGTTCTCGGATTCCGGCGTGCCAGCGGGACTGGCTTACCTCGGATGGGTGGCTTGGGCCTTGCTCCGGTGTGGAAATAGGGTTTGGACACAAGGCTCTGTATTTGAATTTGGACTGTTTCTGGGCGTGCTGGCCTGGTTCACCCAAGGATTTTGCGAATTCAGCCTGTATATTCCCGCACTGGCTTGGCTGGCCTTTGCCTTGTTGGGAAGCCTGATGAACCTGCGCTCAAGGCCGGATACCATTCGACATTCCAACCCCGCACCGGTACCCTGTAAACCATGAAAGTGCTCTTCCTGAACGGACCCAACTTAAATCTTCTGGGCACCCGCGAGCCTCATTTATATGGACACTCCAAATTGGCAGACATCGAGGCCAAAGTCCGGGCCAAGGCCAAGGAACTCCAAATCGAGGTGGACTTCAGGCAGTCCAACCTGGAGGGAGAGTTGGTTAACTGGATTCAGGAGGCAAAGCCTTTGTTTGATGCGATCGTGCTTAATGCGGCAGCTTACACTCACACCAGTATTGCCCTGCGCGATGCCATAACCGCCGTGGCTATCCCCACCATAGAAAT
>DAIDJC010000167.1 GCA_027451565.1 Limisphaerales bacterium
ATGGCGCGGCGACCATTGATATTAATCACACCCAGCATTGAGAGCCAAGGGGTGGAGTTTCAGGATTTATCCAGCAGTTTATCACTTCGTTACGAGTGGGCGGTGGAAGCGGCAGGAGGTTTGCCGATGGTGGCTCCGGCCACGACCGATGAAGGCGTGCTGGCGGAGGCGTTGGCGCATGCGGACGGGTTGCTCCTGACCGGAGGAGACGACATCAACCCACGGCTTTACGATGGTTGCCATGAAAAAAAACCCTCCCGAAAAGCACTGGCCACGGTGGGTCAAACCCCGGATGGCGGCGCGCGGGACCTGCGGGAACTGGTGTTGATACGGGAAGGGTTCCGGCAGAAAAAAGCGATGCTGGCGATATGCCGGGGGCACCAGATGCTGCAAGTGGCGTTTGGGGGCCCCCTTGTGGTGGACATTCGCCAGCAGGTGAAAGGCGCCTTGAACCACCAGCGGATGGACCGGCCCCTGGAGGCGGTGCATGAAGCGCAGTTGACACCCGGGTCTTTACTGTCCAAAATTTGCCGGTCACAAGTCTTGGGCGTGAACAGCACGCATCATCAGGCAGTTGTCAAACCGGTCTGGCCCCTGGTGGCAAGCGCAGTGAGCCGGGATGGCGTTGTGGAGGCCATGGAATTGGGTTTGGACCCTGGCCTGCCATTTTTTCTGAGTGTGCAATTTCACCCAGAGCGGCTGGTGGAACGGAACGGGCGCCATCTGGAGATATTTGAAAGATTTGTGGCAGCGAGCAGAGGAACCATTAAACAAACATGAAAGGCAAAATTCTCATCGTTGACGACGAGCCGCATTTGCGACAGCTCCTCAGAACCATTCTTGAGGCGGAATACAACATCACGGAGGCGGAAAACGGGGCGGCCTTGCAAAAGGCGCTTTTGCAGGACCCCGCCGACGTGGTTTTGCTGGATCTAAAGCTGCCGGATGCAAACGGCCTGGATCTTCTTCCGGCGATCAAGAAAACCTGGCCCGAGACCGAGGTGATTGTGTTGACCGGCGAAGCCACGTTTGAGGCCGCCGTGTCCGCCACCAAACGCGGGGCGTACCATTTCATCAACAAACCATTTGACCCGCAAGTTCTGGAGGTGACGGTGGAGCGGGCGGTGGAAAACCGCCAGCAGAAGGAGGAGAACAATTCCCTGCGCCGGGCGCTCTCCACCATGAGCGGCGGATCCGCCCCGGTGTTCCAAAGCCCGGTCATTCAAAATGTGGTGCGAACCATTGAACGCGTGGCGCCAAGCGACGTGACCATCCTGATCACCGGCGAGAGCGGGTCTGGCAAGGAAGTGATTGCGGACCTGATCCACAGCCTGAGCACGCGCGCCAAAAACCGCATTGTGAAGGTGAATTGCGCCGCGCTCCCCCGCGAACTGATCGAGAGTGAATTGTTCGGCTCCAAAAAGGGGGCATTCACGGGTTCCAACGCGGATCGTGACGGCCTGTTCCGGCAAGCCGAGGGGGGAACGTTGTTTTTGGATGAAATTTCCGAGATGCCCATAGATACGCAGAGCAAGTTGCTGCGCGTCCTGCAGGACCAGGAAGTGCGCCCGGTGGGCGGAACCACCAGTTACAAGACCAACTGCCGCATCATCGCAGCCACGAACCGCAAGCCCGAGGAAGCGATCAAGGACGGCAAACTGCGCGAAGACCTGTTTTACCGGATCAGCGCCATTTCGGTCTATCTGCCACCCTTGAGGGAGCGGCGCGATGACATTCCACCGCTTGCGAACTCGTTTTTAAGGCGGTACGCCGCCCAGGCCAACCGAACGCTGAGAGGCTTCACACCCCAAGCCGTCGAACGGCTGACCTCGTTTGACTGGCCCGGGAATGTCCGCCAGCTTCAAAATGAGATTCAACGCGCCGTTCTTTTATCCGAGGGGCCCGAGGTCAATGTCACGGACCTGTCCATCAGCGAGGTCAAATTTATTCCCACCGAGGGCCATGACACCGGGTTCACACTGTTGGAGGGCGTGGAGCGCAATGCCATCATTCAAATGCTCAAGGAAACCACGGGAAACAAGCTTGAGACCGCCAAACGCCTTGGGATAGGGCGGCAAACCCTCTACAACAAGATCAAAGCCTACGGCATCGAGACCTGAGGCAAACCCTTGTAATCGTGCCCTTGCCTGGCAAATCCCCTTCAATGGGAAGCCAGCCATGGCATGGTCCTGGTCATTGCACCACCTCACGCCAAAAAATCAGCGGACAGAACCCACCACCGCCATTTGTCCCATTGAAAGCGGGGGATGGAGATGCGGTGGGTCGGACAGGTTATCAAAACATTCTGCGCGCCGGGAAGATGCCGGATGCCATTTCAGGCCCCATCCAGTTTTTCAAGTTCAGCGCGCGTGAACTGGATCAGGGGCCGTATAAAATCCTTGTCAAATTGAAACCGGCAGCCGGCTCGGGCAAAAAGTTCAGGTAGCGGACGGGATCCGCCCAAGGCGAGCGCTTGTTTGTAGGATTTGACCGCATCCAGCCGGTTTTTTCGTGAATTGACCCAAACCTGAATCGCGCCCAATTGAGCAATGCCATACTCCACGTAGTAAAACGGGTGGATAAAGATATGCAACTGGCGGTGCCATGAATTGGCTCGCGCCTCCGGGTAGCCAGACCAATCCACCATCCCGCCAAACCGGTCCATCAAGCCAAGGTAAGCCTGGCGGCGCTCATCCAAAGAGTGGTTGGGATGGGTATAAATCCAGTGCTGGAAGGCGTCCACGGTGGCCATCCACGGAAAAAATCCAATCACGCCCTCCAAATGAACTTTCCGGGCACGACGGGCGTCCTGGGGAGAATAGAATTCCTCCAGAAACTCGTTCCCCAGAAGTTCCATGGCCATGGATGCCACCTCGCAAAACTCAATGGGGGCGTTGCGGTAGGAATAAAGGTCCTCATGCCGCACAGCCTGCGCGTGAAAAGCATGCCCCGCTTCATGCAGAAGCGTTTCCACATCCCTTTGCAAACCCACCGCATTCATGAAAATAAAGGGATGGCGAGACTCAGAAAGGTTGGATTGGTAACCCCCCGGCGCCTTGCCCTTTCGGTTTTCCAAATCCAGAAGATTGAGATCGCGCATCTCCTGGAAATGGGCGGCAAGCGCCGGGTCCACATGTTGAAATATCCTGCCGGCGCGTTCCAGAAGCTCGGAGGCATTGGTGAAAGGTTTCAAGGCGGCGCGGTTGAGGGGATCCACTCCCAGGTCCCAGGGACGCAGGGAATCCACCCTCAACTGTTTGCGGCGCTGCTCCTGAAGCTGGCGCACCACGGGAACCATTTCCCGTTCCACCGCATCATGAAAAGCCTCGCAATCGGCCGGCCCATAATCGAAGCGGCCTTTTTGGCGAAAGGCAAAATCACGATAATTGGGGAATCCCGCGCGGGTGGCAATTTGATGGCGGATGTTAAGCAGTTTTTGAAAAAGCTCCTCGCATTGCGCGGCATCCTGCAGTCGGCGCTCCGAAACCAATTCCCAGGCTTGCTGGCGCAAGGCGCGGTCCGGCTCCTCCAAATAACGGCTCATCTGGACCAAAGTTTGCTCGCGGCCCTGAAACTGGACCGTTTGCGCGCCCATTAATTTCTGGTATTGCTGGCTGAGGCGGGCCTCCTCTGTTTCAAGCTCCACATTCTCGGGGCGAAACAAGCTGACATGGTTCAGAATATCCCGGTCCAGCACCTCGTACCTGGCCTTGGGCAGATTTTTTCTCTGGGGATGCTCCACATAAATTTTTTCGAGTGCAAACTGCGCGGGTTTGATTTGCGGCTCCACGTTCTCAATGAAATGCAAGTAAGCCTGCTCGGCTTCGGGCAGGTCGGTATGGCAAGTCATGGCAATGTAACGCCGCGACGATTCCTCATCCAGCGCCGCCCCAAGCTCGCTCCAATCCAGGAGCCACCGCTCAAGAGCCTGCGCATCCTGAACCCCTGCCGCTTTTTTTGCCAGGGCGTCATACAAGGGCTTGATTTGAGACCAATCACCAAGGTCCACACCTGAAGGAATGAAAGACCGTGGCCGGGCGGGCGCCAGCGCGCCAAAGGGCAATAAATTCATGCCCGAAGTCTAGTGCAGCATCCCTTAAAAAACTATACATTTGCGGATTGGATTTTGGATTCAACCACGGCACGAGCAACAATCGCGCATGCCCCCCAAATGAGGCCGACTGCCCTGGATTTACTTTGTAGCTGGAACAGGCTGCGGGGAAGATCGCAGAAGCCGGAGGGCATTGCCCAGGACCAGCAGGTCGGAAGCACCCATGGCCACGGCACACACCACCGGGCTGAGAAATCCCAAGGCGGCAAGCGGAATGGAGAGGGCATTGTAGAAAAAGGCCCAAAAAAGGTTCTGCTTGATGATTCGCAACGCAAATCTGGAAATGTGGAGGCATTCCATGACGGCGCTCAATTGCGGGGTGAGCAGCACAATATCCGCAGCCTCCCTGGCCAGGTCTGAGGCCTTGGTGACAGCGATGCCCAGGTCTGCCTGGGCCAACGCTGGGGCATCATTGATGCCATCCCCCACAAATGCCACCCGCTCGCCCTGCTCTTGGAGTCGGGCGATAAACCCGGCCTTGGCATCCGGACGCATCCCGGCCATGACCTCATCCGGCTTCAGGCCAATGCCCGAAGCAATGGCCCGGGCAGCAGCCTGGTGGTCCCCCGTCAGCAACCGGAGCTTGAAAGAGCGCTGCCTCAACGCGGCCAGCACTGCTGCGGCATCGGGCTTAACCTGATCCCGCACCGCAAATGCGGCCAGGATTTGGTGGTTCCTGGCCAAACCAATCAGGGTGGCCCCCGTGGCAAGGTGCACTTCCGCAAAGGCACGGATTTGTTCAAGATTGACCGTCTCCTGTTCCAACCAGGCAATGGAGCCCATCTGAAACAGGTCCCCGGTTGAAGACAAGGCCTGGACTCCGTTGCCCCTTAATTCACGCCATTCATCCAAAACCACGGTATCCGTGGACAAATCCGCCAGGGCCTTGCTAATGGGATGCAGGGAAGGCCGTGCCAAACTGGCGGCCAGCGCCATCACTGGACCGGATGGCTGGCCAAGGCACTCGTGGGCCAGCACCTTGGGAATTCCACGGGTTAATGTTCCAGTTTTGTCAAATACCACCGTGGTTATATTCCCTGCTTTTTCCAGAGCCACGCCATCGCGAATAAGGATGCCGTGACGAGCTGCCGCATTGGCTGCGGCCATGATGGCTGCGGGCGTGGCCAGTCCCATGGCACAGGGACAAGCCACGATCAGGACACCCGCGGCGATGATCCAGCCCGCGAGCGGGCCCGACGGCGGCCGGGCATGCCAGAGAAACCCGGCCAACCCGTCATGAACGTGGCTGAGCAGGGATGGATCAAAGGCCCATAATAAACCCGACACCGCCGCAAAACCCACAACCCAGGGAACAAAAATGCTGCTCACCCTGTCACCCAGGCGTTGAATCCGCGCGCGACTGGTTTGGGCTCGTTGCACGGCCTCGATGACATGTGATAATGCGGTGGCTTGCCCGGTGGCTTGGACCTGCACCACCAACCTGCCATCCAAATTCAAAGTGCCGGTGTAAACCGGGCTGTTCACCACTTTTTCCGCCGGCAAGGATTCGCCGGTGATCATGGATTCATCCACTGCAGAAGAACCCGCGCAAACCTTGCCATCCACCGGCACCCGCTCGCCTGGAGACAGCGCCACCCGGTCCCCCTCCTTGAGTTCAGACACCGGAACCACAACCTCCGCCGGGGGGGTTGGTTCTGCTTGTTTTGGGCCCGAAAAGCGGACCTTTCGCAAATCAAACCCGCCACTCCCGGAAAGGTCATTGGTCTCTCCAGCCAGCGACCCGGGCTGGTGGGCCAGTTTGCGCGCGGTGGGCGGTGCCAGGGCCAGCAAGGCTTTCAAAGTGGCGCCGGCTTTTTCTCCCACGCGCGATTCAAGCCAATGCCCCAGGGACACAAGGGAAATAATGGCCGATGATTCCATGAAAAAAAGATGCCCTCCCGGGTAGGCCAGAAGAGTCCATGCGCTGGAACCGAACGCCACAGTGGATCCCAAGGCCACCAAAGTATCCATGTTGGACATGCCCGCCTGAAGCTGGCGCCAGGCCCCGCGATAGAAATTAAAGCCGCAAAACAACTGGACCGTCCCAGCCAGGAAAAATTCCATCCACCGAAAAGCAGACTGCTGATCCAAGCCGCCCCCCCACTCAACAGCCATGAGTATCACGGTGACACCCAGCCCCAGCAAAAGCCTCCAATCCCATTGCAACCCACCGTCCGCAGGGGTCACCTGTTGATCAGGAATTTCCCGGGCAGGAAAGCCGCACCGATCCAGCGCCTGAAGCGCGGCCGCCACATTTTTGTGCTCCGCATCCTGCCAGCGCACCGCAACGGACTTTTGGGAGAGCGACACCATGGCGCTGCGCACGCCGGGCGTGGATTGGAGCGCTTCCGTCACCTTGCGCGCGCAATGATTGCACGTCATGTCCTGAACTTGAAGCGTGGTGGTGGCGGTATTTGAATCCATACCCATTTGAACATTGCCACGAATTTGAACCCTTTCAACCCAAAACAAAGATGCCGGCAACAGCCTTGGGGGCTTGCTCTCCGCCAAGAACCCGCCCCTGATGGGTGGACATGCTGCGGTCGCTGGTTTATAACAAATGCGCGCATGAAACCACCCACCAAGGACAAAAAGGCGGAAAGCTTCAGGGATGGCGTGGCGGCCCATGGCGGCGCCATTTCATTCCATGCGATGGCAAAGCCGGTTGGGTCCACCTGCAACCTGGACTGCACCTATTGTTATTATTTGAGCAAGGAACATCTGGACCGGGGACCGGGGGCGGGCAGAATGTCGGACGAAACCCTGGATCTGTTCATCCAGCAATACATTGAAGGCACCGCCGGAAACGAGGTGGTTTTTTCATGGCAGGGCGGGGAGCCGACGCTGCTGGGGCTGGATTTTTTTCGGAAGGTGATTGAGTTTCAGAGGAAACATGCCAGGCCGGGTCAGCGCATCGAAAACGATTTGCAAACCAACGGCACATTACTCAACGAGGAATGGTGCGATTTTCTCAAGGAACATCGTTTTCTGGTGGGCCTGAGCATTGATGGTCCCAGGGAAATCCATGACCACTACCGGGTGACCAAGGGAGGACGCCCGACATTTGACCAGGTATTTGCCGCCGCAAAAATGCTTCAGCGGCGGGGCGTGCCTTTCAACACCCTGACCTGCGTGCACCGTTACAACGGGCGCCGTCCCAAGGACGTTTACCAGTTTTTGAGGCAGGAGCTGGACTCGCGTTACATCCAGTTCATACCCATTGTGGAACACAAACATTTCACGCAAGTCGCCCCGCAAAAATGGAGCGACACTGAACTGCCCAGGGACGGCGATCCTGAGGCTCGCCCCGGGCAGCCGGGTTCGATTGTCACCGATTGGTCGGTGGACCCGGACGACTGGGGATATTTTCTTTGCCACGTCTTTGACCGCTGGCTGGACCGCGA
>DAIDJC010000168.1 GCA_027451565.1 Limisphaerales bacterium
ATCGTGCGCTCCAAAACCAGCCGCCGCCGGCGGCAAAACCTGTGTGCGGACAAGGGCTATGCGGGGCGTCCCGCCGCGCAAGCCATGCAGCAGCGCGGTTACACACCGCATGTGCGACAACGCGGCGAAGAAGCCCGCGCCTGCCGGAAGGGGCAGTTTGCGCGCCGCTGGGTAGTTGAACGCACGCACTCGTGGTTCAACCGCTTCCGTAAGCTGTTGGTGCGCCACGAAAAGACAGCCGCCAACTTTCTGGCGCTGCTGCAATGCGCGGCGGCCCTGATTTGCTGGCGCATGTGCTGACTTTAGCATGAAACATTATTTACGGTTAATAACTAAGTAAGTGAGCAGCAGCTTCGCGCTGGGCAGTCCCAACGAAAGCACGTTGCAACAGCCGCTTTTGAGCCGGAGTTCCAGAAAATCCGGCAGCGTCGCGACTTTCGAGCGCAGATGCAGCGTCGAGATGAAGAGCGACAGCAGAATCAGCGTCAAGCCCGCCACCCATTCGAATTTGCCGAAAACGAGGCCGAGCTTGTAAGCCGCTTCGGCAAGGCTGAACAAATGCAAGGGTCGAAATGTTCGCCCCAAACATCGCCAAACCGATGACCGGCCACGCCAGCGTGTTGCCGGCGGGGAAGTGGTCTCCGCCCTCGCCGCCTGTTTCGTCCCGGCGGTGCAAAAAGCCGGCCGCGACACCGAGACCAACGACAGCCAGCAGGTGGATGACGATGATGCCCCAATCAAGTTGAGTCATGGATTCATGCATGCGGGATTGTTTTGGTCACAGGTGGCGGCGCGATGGCCATTGCCGGAAGGGTCATCGCATCGCGGTCAAGTTCCAGGGCGATGACCGTGCAGAAGGCATTCCGCTCGGCGGCGGGAACGGATATTTCTATGGCATCATCGGTTTGTTTCACCTTCGCCGTGCCGCCCCCCAGCACGTTCGCGTGGAGAATTTTGGCGGCAATCGCTGGCAACTTCACCGGTCCTTCCGGCCATTTGAGAACATGGACATAAATCGTTTTTCCCTTGCGCGTGCTGGCGATTTGATTGGTTGGTTTCCACGGGCCGCCCCGCGTTCCATAAATGCCTTCGCCATTCACGTCCATCCATGCGCCAACTTTTTTTAGAACCTCAACCTGGCGCGGTTCAATACGTCCGTCCGGCATCGGCCCCACATCGAGCAACAGGTTGCCATCTCCGCCTACAGTCTGCGACAGGATGCGGACAACTTCCACCGCAGATTTGATTTTATCGTTGGGTTTCCACGACCATTGCGTGCCAAGCGTCATGCACGATTCCCACGGTTGCGTCTCGTCGTAAGCACCGACGTGCTGTTCCGGCGTGTAAAAGTCCTCGTTCGACCGCAGCTTCAGCTTTTCCTGATGCGCCCATTCGTCGCCCGTGTCCAACTGCAACCGGTTATCAATGATGATTTGCGGTTGGAGTCCGCGCACGAGCGGATAGGTTGTCTCGGGATCCCACATCGTCGGCCGACCATCCGAATCAAACCACAGCACATCAATTTTACCGTAATGGGTGAGCAATTCACGCAACTCCGCCTGCATATGCGCTACAAAATGATCGTTGTTCGCCGAGCGGCATTCGGGGTCTCGCCAGTCCGGTGGCGAAAAATAAAAGCCAAAGTGCATGCCTTCCTTGCGGGCTTCCTGTGACAATTCAGCGCAAAAATCCCGCTTGAATGGCGATGCGCCAATATTGTAGGGATCCACCTTGGACGGCCACATTAGAAATCCATCTCCATGCTTGGCGACGAAGATGATATATTTCATGCCAGCCGTCCTGGCAATGCCGACCCAATCTGCGGCATTGAAGTTGGTTGGATTGAACCGTTTATAGAGATTGTCATAGACACCAACAGGCGTCGGTCCATGGTTGGGACAGTTCGTGTTGGAATTTGCACGCGACCAACTCAACTCTTTTCCGGTGAGGGTCACAGGGCCATAATGGATGAACATTCCGAACCGCGCTTCGCGCCACCAAACCATTCGCGTGGCCCGGCTCTCTGAGGAAGCAACTCCACGCGCGGGAATCGCGCAAATCAAGATTATGGCAGCAAAAAAAAGTCCGGCGAATTTAAAGTGAAGAAACAGTCTGATCGTCAGCATGATAGATTTTTCAAAAAGAGTTTAATGGCCACGGACTAGTAAACAACCTTTTACGGGAAAAGACGAAGAAGCGGCAAAAAACGGTTCAGTAGAGAGTGCATCTTCATAGCTTACTTTTTGCAGCCTCGGTGGCATATCACGAATTCTCGTGAGGTGTCCAACGCTGGTTGTCGGTTGTGGCTGAGGGGCGGGAAATGCGCCTCTTTTCCTTTTATTCGGAACGCCGCCGGAAGGTTTCGATTTCTTTCATGCTTTGATCCACCGCCAATTTTAGGGCGAAGGGGTTGACTCCCGCCTTTTTCTGCCGCAGCGTGGCCTTGGTGGCATCCAAAACATGCCTACTGGCCCAGACCCGCGCCAGCGGCGTCTGGGCACGCCCATAAACACGCCGGGATGGGCCGCCGACCTCCCTGCGCCCCTTCCGTTTGAGAATCGCATGGAAGCAGGTGAGCAACTGTAAATAGGGGCCTTTGAGCAAAGCATTCATGGGTTCCACCAAGAATTTCCACCACTCCCAAAACCGTGCCGGCAACAAAACTTTTGGCACAAATCAAATGAAGGTCCTATTATTTCGTCATTGCTGAAATTAGAAGCTTGCGGCGCCCATCGCTTCATGTGATTTATGAGCCCGTGACCACCCGGGATGTTATGAAAGCGCTTTTACAGGCCTTGATCGGGCTGAGCCTTCATGATGCGGCCAGCGCACAGGGGGATCAGGACACTTCCCCGATAAAAGTGTCCAGTGATTTTTTGCTTCAAAACTGGCAAACAGACCAGGGGTTGCCTCGTGAAAGCATTCTTTCGCTGGCCCAGGATGGCCACGGCTATCTATGGATGGGGACACCGCAGGGAATGGCGAGATTTGATGGCGTACGATTCGTGGCATTGGAAGGCGTGGCCTCACTGGACATGGCGCGAGGATCGGTGCAAAGAATATTTGCAGACAATGAGGGTCGGCTATGGATTGCCACCCGACGCTCTGGATTGTTTTGTTATTCAGACGGAGAGATTTCAAGCATGGACAGCAGCAATTTACCCGCCAGCGTGGCGATTGATTCGGTGGCGCAGGACGGCGCTGGAAAAATCTGGGTAACCCGGGGCGATGGCATGGTGGGCTGGCTGCAAAAGGGCCAATTCATTCCCACGGCACAATTGAGCAAGGTTGCCCGTGGACCGATGCTATTTGGTTTGACTGCGGACACAGATGGCCAACTGTGGTTTTCCAGTCAGGACACTTATGGCCGGTTGGTGGCTGGACAACCGATTCATTGTACCACCCATAAAGGAGGAGTCATTTCACTGGCTCCAAGCCCAAAGGGGGGGGTATGGGTTTCCACGGGTTACGATTTGCGGCGCCTCAATCCCGATTCGGAAGAAGCGGAGCAAATTGTGGTAAAGCTGCCCAATGGTCCTTACGAGGTTAGCGCCATGCATGAAGACCACCAGGGCACGCTATGGCTGGGGCTGGAAAACCAAGGGCTTTTTTTGCTCAGGAACGGCTCCTTGGAAAAGGTGAAAGGAGTGAGCCACACCGTGAACGCCATCTGGGATGACATTGAGGGTAATTTATGGGTGGGCACAGACGGCGCGGGGCTTTACAAAGTCCGGCCCCGTGAATTTAAAATCATCAATCAAGCCGATGGTTTGCCCTCGGACGCAGTTGTCTCCGTATGCGAGGACTGGGTTGTGCCGCGCGGGCAAGGGGTGGCCAGAATTTTGAATAGCGGCGGGGTTGAAATGATTGGCCGTCTGGGGCATAACAGCGTGTCCGCCGTGATGGGAGATGGCCACGGTGGATTTTGGGCCGGAACAACAGGCGGGAGGCTTATCCACCAGTCCCAAAACGGCGACCTGCAAAGCACCAGGCTCTGGCAGGCGGTGGACGGCCCGCAAATCCGGACGCTGTATCGTGATGACAAGGGAAATTTATGGGCGGGGGGATTTCCCTCGGGCCTTTTCTTTTTTCCGGCCGACGGGAAACTTGCACACCAGGATTTAAGTTGGCATGGTTTTTCCAACCAGTCGGTCACGGCGATTGCCGGGGATGCGACAGGTGGTATTTGGATTGGCAGCAGCGCTGGTTATTTATTTGAGTGCAAATCCAATACTTTTCAAAGATTCGATTCATCCGCCGGGTTTAATGGTTTTCCAATAACGGCCCTGCTGCCTGCCGCAGATGAATCTCTATGGGTGGGAACGCTTGGCGGCGGGATGGGGCGCTTTAAGAAAGGCAAGGTTCAGTTTCTGGGAGATCGGACTGGCGTGAATGACTCGGTCATCACCCAACTCATTCAGGATTCCTGTGGTTTCATGTGGGTAGGCACCTCAAGGGGTATTTGCCGCGTGTCCACCGCTGACCTTGAAGCGGTTTTGGGAGGTCGCATACAGGCCGCCAGCGCGGTCCAATTTGGACCTTCAGACGGCTTGTTGAATGTGGAGTGCGTGGCTGGCCATCAGCCGTCAGTGTGGTTGACGCAGTCCGGGATGATTCGGTTTGCCACCAGCAAGGGGGTTGTTTCATTTGATCCCACCCTCATGCCAGTGAACACGCATCCACCCCCGTTGGTCCTTGAGGATGTGTTGGTGGATGACCATTCCGTTGCCATCGGTCCGGGATTGAAGCTGCCTTGGGGCTACAACAAAATTGAATTTCGATACACGGCCACGAGTTTTGTGGCACCAGGGAAGGTTCATTTCAAGCGATGGTTACGTGGGTTTGACCAGAGTTGGGTGGAAGATGGCGCCATGCGGCGCGCTGTTTATCCCCGCCTTACCCCGGGTAAATACTTGTTTGAATTCACGGCCTGCAATAACAACGGTGTTTGGAATAATTCACCGTGCCAATTTGCCTTTGAAGTGGTTCCAGCCTTTTGGCAGACGGCGTGGTTTCGAGCGGGGGGAATGATTCTTTTTGCCGGATTGATTTCCGTCGCCGTCATGGGCGCCACCCGAATGCGGATGCGCCGCAAACTGGCGCGACTGGAAAAAGCAAATGTCCTGGAGCGGGAACGCACCCGGATATCTCGCGATTTGCATGACGACCTTGGGGCCAGGCTGACCCAGGTGGCGCTGCTATCAGACCTGGCCGTGGAGTCAGCCGCGACACCTCCGGGATTGAAGCCTCAAATTCAGGAGGTGTCAACCCTCGTGCGATTGGCGGTTCAATCCCTTGACGAAACGGTCTGGATGCTCAATCCGCAAAAGGACACGCTGGCGCACGTGATTGACTACGTGGCGCATTATGCGGAGCATTTTTTCCAGCCGACCCCAATACATTGCCGACTGGAGATTTGTCGCCAACCTCCCGCTTATGCCATGCCTGGAAAGTTGCGAAGGGATATTTTACTACTGGTCAAGGAGGCACTCAATAATGTGCTGAAGCATTCGCAAGCCCGGGAGGTTTGGCTCCGCATTGCTATGCGGGGGCCGATGCTGCGCATTACCGTGAAGGATGACGGAAGGGGGTTTAACCCTGCAACGCCAACCTTGCGCCACGGACTGGAAAATATGCGCCTCCGGGGTTGGGCGGCTGGAATCAGGGTCATGGTGAGGTCGCGGGACGGCCAGGGGACACAGGTCACTTTCCAGATGCTAATGCCTCCATTCAAGTGGCCAGCCAAGAAGGTTTCAAACCCCAACCCTAAATCGGAGACCGGGCGGATCGCCTGAAACATTCATAAAGTCATGCCCATCAGAGTTGCCATTGTTGAAGATGACGCGGGAATGAGGGAGACCCTCAGGAAAATTGTTCAAACCGCTCCCATGCTCAGCCTGGACGGCGCCTACGAAAGCGCCGAGAAGGGATTCGAGCCGATCATTGCCAACCGTCCCGATGTGGCATTGGTGGATATCAACCTGCCAGGCCGGAGCGGCATCACCCTGGTGGCCCAGCTCAAGGAGCGATTGCCCAGCCTTCAGGTGATGATGATCACTGTTTACCAGGACGGCGACCAGATTTTCGACTCGCTGCAGGCCGGGGCTTCGGGATATTTATTAAAACGTTCCCAGCCGATGGAGATCATCCAGGCCATTGTGCAATTGCACGCTGGAGGAGCCCCAATGTCGGCCGAGGTGGCCAGAAAAGTGGTGGATTTTTTCAAGCGCCAGACAAAAACCGCTTCGGAGCTTAAACAGCTTTCGGCCCGGGAAACGGAAATCCTCCGGGAACTTTCCAAGGGTTATCGCTACAAGGAAATCGCCGACCACCTGAAGATTGGCATTGAAACGGTGCGCTCGCATGTTCACCACATCTACGAAAAACTGCATGTGGAATCCCGCGTGGAGGCGGTCATGAAATATATTCGAGACCAGTCTCCGGGCAAGGGCGGCGAACCTTGATCCTTGGCTGAAACCGGCCGGGCGTCCCTTCCAATCCAGCCCCATGGCCGCACTGGGCAAGACTTTGCCATCCATGCCAGCCGGCCGGGGATCACACTAAAATGGGATACCGCATTTTTATGCGGCGGGTTACAAATACACGCGTCATCCAAATGATCCATCAGCCATGAAACAGAGACCCAGTTGCCCGATAAAACCATTTCAGGCCTTCACTCTCATCGAGCTTTTAGTGGTGATAGCCATCATTGCCATCCTGGCAGCCATGCTCCTGCCCGCCCTGACGAAAGCCAAGGAAAAGGCCAAGGCCACCCAATGCCTGAACAATACCCACCAAATTGGCATTGCCATGCGATTGTACGTTGACGACAACCAAGGCCGCCTCTTTTACTGGCGGCGCGGTGCCAATGTGGCCGGTTTCCCCTTTGCGAATGTGGACAATACATTCATTGTAAACAACGACCCAAATTTTGTTTACTGGCCGGATACCCTGCGCCTCAATGGGTACCTCGCTTCACACCAGGTTTTTGATTGCCCCACCTTGCAATCCAAAAAGATAGGAGCTTCCCCATTCACTGACACATTGGGTATCGGTATCAACCGTCCGGATATTGGGGTTGAATACATCAACGGTGACATGAAGCAGCCGATCAAGGAAAACCAGGTGCATAACCCAACCCTGTCGCTTGTGTTTGCCGATTGCGGACAGGTGACAGGCAGCCCAACAATCGCCAATTGCGATCAATGGCAGGAAGTAACAACCGGGAGCGCCTTGGGCGGGGCCATTGGCACTTGCTTTGATGTTCCCAGTTTTTATCCCGCACCCAATGGCTGGTTGCAAACCAGTCCACCTTTGCTGACTGTACCCCGCCACAACCAACGCCTGAACACGGTGTGGTTTGATGGGCATGCCGAAAATTTTAAAAACAGCGCCATTGGCTACCAGTTTCCCGTTGGCAACAGCGCGGCATTGTGGAGTTTGCAATAAGCATCGGCGTTAAAGACAAAACCGGGCGGCATT
>DAIDJC010000169.1 GCA_027451565.1 Limisphaerales bacterium
AGCAGCGTCAGTTCCTCCGGACGCAGACGCTGGCTTTTGCCCTCGCCCGCAGGCGCAGCGAAAGTCCCGGCCTCAAGCCGTTTGCTTAAAATCCAGAGTCCCGACCCATCATACGTCAAAATCTTGAGCCGGTTGCGCCGTTTGTTCAGGAAGACGAACCAATGGCCCGAAGTCGGCTCCTCTCCCAACACGGTCTGCACCCAGGCATACAGACCATTGAAGCCCTGGCGCATGTCCACGGCCTGCATGGCCACAAATATCCGGGTGGCGGGCGACAGGCTCAGCATGGCCGGCGCAACCCTTCCAAGACCGAGTGAATCCAAGCCGGCGTCGCCGTCGCGGTGAACCGCGCCACCGCTCCCGTCGGCAAACTAATCTCTGCCGCCCAGTTCTGCGGCGACAACTCAGCCGTTACTTTGAGTTCCTGAAAGACTGGAGCCACCGTGACCGGTGGCCGGGCCTGGGCAAAGCGTCGGCCATAGATCCAGTAGTGCAACCGGTTCCGGGATAAACCGTGCTGCTCGGCAAAAGCACCCAAGGCAAGCTCGCTGGCGCGATAGCGGCGGATCCAGTCACAAATCTCCTCTCGTGTGTAGCGCCGATGAGCGGGCGAATCGTTCTTCATTCCGCCACTTTAGCCGAACCCCAGCCCCCCTGAATATAAGGCAGCCCCTTTACCGCTTACTGTTGAATTACAAACCGTTCAAATCTTCTTTTGTGCTTCAGCCCTCAGACATGGTGGCCATCACGGACACAAGCGGGTCCATCAACCCAATCAGCTCCGCCACTGCTGCGGCGTGGCTGGATACCGTGTGGTCGGGAAATTCAGGTGCTTCGCAGCCTGTGGCCAATGGGTTTAATGAAAGACTCCAAACGGCCTATGCCAAGCACAACAACCGTGTAAACGTGGTCTATGTGGATGGCCATGCCGCAGCATCCCTGCCCAGCGCACTGACTTGGGGCCAATTCTATGGTGTATTTTCCCCAGGCGTCAGCTTGCCGGTTTCCCCAGGTCAGGCAGTGGGCAGCGTGCGGTCGGATGCTTCCATCAGCAGCCCTGCCTACGACACCATCCATTGGTCCACCACCCAGGAATAAAAGGCCTGCTCATGACCCCTTTTAGCTTGAGATCAGCTTCCATTAACATTTTTATTTCGGTTCTTGTAATGGGTATTATTCATTCTGCATTGAGTTCCCAGGATTTATCCTCCTCATTACACTTGGAATCACCCAATGGCTCCATCCGTTTGGATTTCATTTTGGCCGATGGTTCGCCTTATTACTCCGCAACCTATCGCGGGCACCCTGTTTTAAACAAATCAAAGTTGGGGGTGGTTTTGAATGTTGGGACTTTGGATTCGGGTTTTCAGGTGAGCCGGGTTTCGCGAGGGTCGCATGAGGGTGTGTGGGTCTTGCCTTACGGTGAAAGCCGCACCGTGGAGGATCATTATAACCAGATGCAGGTGACGCTCACTCAAATAGGCGGGGTTCATCGGGCGATGCGGATCATTTTCAGGGTATATAACGACGCTGTGGCATTTCGTTATGAGTGGCCCAGGCAGAAAGGGTTGGACGATTTTGAAATTCTGGATGAGGAAACAGAATTTGCCCTGGCAGGGGACGCCATGGCACTGTGGCAGCCTGCATACAGGCCGCAGGCCTCGGAGCAACTTTATTCGCATACCAGGCTGAGCGAACTATTGCGACAGACACGCCTGCCATATGGAGATGCCACAGCCGGTGACAACCCCAACAGAGATCCAGTCCGGGCAGTGACCACACCCCTGACACTCCAACAAGATAATGGTGATTACCTTGTCATCCACGAAGCTGACCTCACGGATTACGCCGGGATGGAATTAAAGCCTTGCCCGAATAACACCTTGAAGAGTGACCTGGCGCCATGGTCGGACGGAGTGCTGGTTCGTTGCAAGGCTCCGTGTGTATCGCCCTGGCGTTTTGTGATGATTTCCGATGATCTGGGGGATATTGTGCAGCGAACTTCAGACGTGGCGATGAATTTGAATCCGCCTTCCGCCATTGGTGAACCGGACTGGATCAAGCCCGGCAAATTCATGGGCATTTGGTGGGGGATGCATTTGGGCAAATACACATGGAATCCCAGCAAGCCCGGGGAGCAAAGCACGGATGGGCTTGGTGCAACCACCGAGAATGCGCGCCGTTATATAGACTACGCGGCTGCCCATGGCTTTTCTGCGGTCCTGGCTGAGGGTTGGAACCGGGGTTGGGCTCCGGATTGGGTGGCGCATGCCTCGGAATTCAGCTTTACCCAACCTAACGCCCAGTTTGACTTGGATGGCGTTGTCCAATACGCACACTCAAAGGGTGTGGATTTCATTGCCCATTTTGAAACCGGGGCGGTGATCACCAATTTTGAGGCCCAGGCGGACGCAGCATTTGCCCAATGCGCTCGTTTGGGCATTCATCATGTCAAAACCGGGTATGTGGGGATGGAGCCGCGGGTCAAACGTTACGATGCTTCGGGAAAGTACATTGGGTCTGAATACCTGGATGGTCAGTACATGGTCCGCCATTATCGTAAAATTGCTGAATTGGCGGCCAAATACCACGTGATGTTGGATGCGCATGAGCCTATAAAGGACACCGGGGAGCAGCGGACCTGGCCTAATTTTATGACCCGCGAGGGCGCGCGGGGTCAGGAGTACAATGCATGGTCTCCAGACGGCGGGAATCCGCCAGCTCATGATGTGAACCTGGTTTATACCCGCTTTTTAAGCGGGCCCTTTGATTTCACCCCAGGCATCCTCCAGGTCACCTATCCCCAGTATCGTCCCCACGATCGTGTTCAGACCACCCTTGTGAAGCAACTTGCCATGTATGTCTGCTTTTATTCGCCCCTGCAAATGGCTGCGGACCTTCCGGAGAATGATGAAAAATACCGGGGCATGTTTCAGTTCATCATGGATGTGCCAGTGGACTGGGAGGCGACACGCTGGATCAACGGGGCGATTGGCGAGTACGCAACCATCGCACGCAAGAGGCGGGGAGGGGCGGATTGGTATGTGGGAAGCATGACCAATGAGCGAGGGCGTGATTTTCCCGTAAAGCTTGATTTTCTGGATTCGGGCAGGAATTACAGGGCGCAAATTTACCGGGATGACGACGACGCGGACTGGCGCACCAACCCCTTTGCCTGCAACATCACCAACTGCGATGTCACAAGCCAATCCACGCTGGAATTTCATCTCGCTCCAGGAGGCGGCGAGGCGATTGCGATTCGTCCCAGGGACGCGAGTTTGGACCTTCGGCCAATCCAATAAGAGTATCCGCGCTATTGGCTCAAATACTTGGCCACCGCTTCTGTGCGGGATTGCACGTGCAGTTTTTCGTAAATTCTTCGGAGATACGTTCGGATGGTATCTATGCTGATATCCAATTCCGACGCAATTTGTTTGTAGGTAAAACCCTTGGCCAGACAGTGGAGAACGGTTTCCTCCCTGGGCGAGAGGTGTGTTTGTTTTTCTGAAGAATTTTTGCTCTTTTGAAAGGAGGCCACCACTTTGCGTGCAATGGAACTGGTCATGGGTGATCCGCCGGCATGCACTTCACGGATGGCTTGAAGTAATTTGGTGGGGCTGCTGCGCTTGAGCAGATATCCGGTGGCTCCAGCCTCGAGGGCGCGGAATATCTGGTCGGTATCCTCGTAAACCGTTAACATGAGTATCTGCAGGGAAGGGCACCGGGCCTTGAGTTTTTCCACGCAATCAATGCCACTCATGCCACCCAGGTTGATGTCCATGAGCACCACTTCCGGCTTGTCCTCCATGAGTCCAACAAGGGCGGCCTCAGCACTGCCATAGGCCCCCTTGCATTTGAACCCAGGCGAACCATTGATGAAAGTGGTGATGGATTGGCGAAGGTCTTTTTCGTCGTCAACGATGGATACAGTGATCATAAATTATGAAAATCAGGAGGTTTTGTTTCCAACTTTGGTTTTCAATGGCAAAACAAACAAAATCATGGTGCCCATGCCCTGTTTGGACTCAATGTGGGCTTCGCCTCCGATGTCCTTCAGGCGGCGGCTCATGTTTGTGATTCCGTCGCCATTGGGCAACATGGAAGATTCAAGCATGGCCCGGGCCTTGGCCAGGTCAAACCCGCAGCCATTGTCTTGGATTTGAATCCTTAAAGTTTGGCCTTCCAGTGCGATGCGAATACTGGCGCGACTGGCCTTGGAATGTTTCAGGATATTGGTCAACGCCTCGTGGGTGGCCATGAACAAATGGTGCCGGGCCTGGGAGGAAAGAGGGTGGGAATCCAGCACGGGTGGAATATCCAACTCGCATTCCATTCCGGTCATGGAAAAATATTCCTGGGCATACTGCCCTATGTAGGAGGCCAGGTGATCCAGCGTGTCGTTTTGTGGGTTCACCGCCCATACAATTTCATCCAGGGAGTGGAGCACTTCCCTGGAAACCTCGGAGATGCTTGCAATTTGGTCGCCTAAATCCGGGTTGGGCATTTCAATGCGCCGGGCATGTTCACTCAAATAGGAAATGCGGCATAATTTCGCGCCCATTTCATCATGAAGATCCCGCGCAATTCGCGTGCGTTCCAGGTCAAGGACTCGTTCCTGTTCCATCATGCGCAGGCGCCTCTGCATTTTGCCCTTCACCACCAGGCGGACGGCGGCACCCACCAGCACCAATGCGCCCAAGCCGGCTCCCACCAGGAACCACCACGTTTGCCAGTAGTGGCGTAATTGCTCAAGTTTCATAACCACGGCGGCTTGGCTCCATGCTCCCTCGGGATTGCAGACCTCCAGTTTGAATACATATTGGCCCGGCGGCAGGTAGTTGTACACGGCGGTCCTATGGTTTCCCGCGTCCACCCAATCACGGTCCAACGGATCCAGGCGATATTGAAAATGCATCAGCTCCGAAGCCTCAAAGTTGACGGCTGTGAAATGAAAATCCACACGGTGTGGACCAGCAGGCACGCGCAGTGAATCCGAACTGCCCGCCCGGCCTGGGATTTGGGAGGGTGCTTCACCCGGCCCTGGCCAGGCCGGAATGCCATCCACCAAAACCTCATCAAGGATAGGTTCTGGCGCGGATAATCCGTGTGGCAATGCGGAAGGATTCACCACTACCACTCCCTGTTGCGTTGGGAACCAGAGGGCTCCGGTTTTATCTTTCAATCCTGATGGAAACCCGCCACCAACACAACTCTCCGAGGTCATGCCTGCTGCGATGCCAAAATGGTTTGCGCTGACTTGTTTCCTCTCACCCAGTTTTAATTCATCCAAATCCTTTATGCCCACGCAGTAAATCCCATGGGCAGTTCCCAACCAAAGCCGTCCGTCCGCGTCCTCCATGATTTGATAAATAGGTCCTGGAGGGATGCCCTCCTGCGGTCCGAAATCTTTCACGTGGGATCCATCCAAGCACACAAGACCCCGGCTGGAAGTGCCAATCCATAACCGGTCTTTTAAATCCAGAAATAGGGTTTCAATCGTTTCATCTGGAAGCCCGGAAGCCAGGTCCCACCGCCGCTTGACGCCGGACTGAATCTCATAAAGACCTGCGCCTGCGGTGCCAATCCACCATGTTCCATCGCGCTGCGAAATCAACGCCTGGATGACGTTGGTGACTTGAAGATTCACGGGCGACGTCCATTGGTTCTTTTTCAAGCAATAGATTCCCCCCGACCGTGTGCCCACCCAGAGACTGTCATCGGGACCCTCGGCCAGCGCTGATATTCCTGGTGGTGCGTGAGGCAGGGTCCACACCTCATCGGCTGCGGCCAGGCTATCCTTGTAAACCAACAGCGCATGGGTGGTGGACACCCAGCAAAACCCCTCGTGGGTCACCAAGATGGAACTGACTTGGGAATCCTGCGGAGACAAACCAGCAACTGGCAGGCGGCCAAATGTCCTGCCATTCCAACGGTACAATCCGTCACGCGGTTTGCCCACCCATATCACGCCTGGGGTGACCTCCGCCATTCCTAGAACTGGTCCATAACCCAATCCGTCGTTTTGGCCCAGAGCCAAAACCACCTTCGGACGAAGGCAGAACAGGTTGGATTCCGTTCCAGCCCACAAGCGGCCATCTGGATCGGCCAATAAACAGGTTGGCTGAGCCGGAGCAAGTTCCCCCACAAGGGGCACCGGAAAAACTTTGCGTCCCTTTATTTGCCAGAGCCCGGTGCCCTCTGTCGCCACCCAAAGAACGCCGTTCGCGCTCATGGCCAGCGAGGTTACAGACCCCGGCATTCTTCCGCTGGAAAGATGAAAAGCCTGCCAGTGTCCGCTGTCCAGGCACAAAACCGAGGCGGATTCGGTGCCCACCCATACCCGATGAAAAGAATCCACCAGGATTGAAGTGGCATGGGCCAATGCATTCCTCGTTTCCTGGCTATCCATTTGAATAAACTGGTTGGTTTTCCAGATGTAAAGGCCCTCACCTTGAATGGCCACGTAAATTGAACCGTGGGAGCCCGTGGCGAGGGCTGTCACCTTTTTTCCTGAAAAAAATGGATGAATCTGTTGTGATTGAGCATGGGCTTGGTCAAGCCATGCCATGAAAAGCCCATTGGTGGCGCCCACCCACAGTCTCCTCATGTTATCCCCAACCAAAGCTGTCACATTCAGTGTTTCTGGCAGTCCCGGCTCCCTGGCTTTTGCCAAATGTCCACCTTGCCACATCAAAAGCCCGGCTCTCCGGTCGCCTATCCACATGGTGCCATCTGGCTGGGACCATAGAGCAGTCACGTGCAAGCCCCCATTCGCGATGCCCGAATCCACAGGCAAAAAATCTAATCCGTCAAATCGCGCCAATCCCTGATTTCCGCCCACCCAGATAAACCCATTCGCGTCCCTTGCCAGGACGGATACCGGGGTCACAGGCAGGCCAGTGTCGTGATTCCAGGCCTGAATACTCATGGACCGCAGTCCATCCATCATGCCATACCCCGCATCTCCGGACCTCGGGCTGCTGGCATCCACAAAATCACTAAAGGCGGTGGCGATGGAAAGATCACTAAAAATCCAACCTCCACCCTTTCCTCCATGACGCAACCTAATTTCATCGAAACTGGCATCGGCGTTGAATCGGGTGGTCAGGGAATCCGGCTGCGCAGCCTCATTGGCGCCCGGCCCCAAGTCCGGGTTCAACCAGACAGTCACAAGGTCGTCCTCACCTGGAATAAATTGAACCTTGAACACAATGGTGGTCTCCACGCTGTGCCGGGGGTATTCGTAGGAATTATTGCCCAGGGATTCAGGCCGCGATGAATGCAAATCCACCAGCGTGGTTGAAGCGCTAGATTGGACGCGGTCATCCGCTCTCGTAAAGGCGCTATAGGCCCAGGCGGAAAGGGAATTACCCACCCCTAACCGCTCCACGTCGCCATCGTATAATTCAAAACCCGCATAATAATCCTCCGTATCCTTGTCGGATATGGGCCGCACATGA
>DAIDJC010000170.1 GCA_027451565.1 Limisphaerales bacterium
GACGTCGGTGGCTGGTGGGGAGGAGATGAGGGAGGTTTTTGGGGAGGGGATCGGGGGCAGTGGCACGGAGGTGATCGTGCGGGTTGGGGTGGTGGAGGGCGTGTATTCAATCGAGGCTACACTATGCAGGCTTTTAGCGCCCGCGGGGCGGCGAGTCGGGGTGTTTTCAGTGGAGGTGGCGGATTTCGTGGCGGCGGCGGCTTTCATGGGGGAGGTGGTTTCCATGGCGGTGGCGGCAGGAGGTAAACGGTGAACAATGTTATGATTTGGCTTGGAACAAAAAACTCTTGAAATCCACACCATGAAATTTTTCAATTCATTGCCTCGTTTTGTCGGACTTTTAGCCTTGGCACTTTTTGGGGCGGGTGCGGTGATGCTATCCTCAAGACTCCATGCGGCGGAGCCGGGAACGGAGACTGCAAACCTCCTCATCTCGGAGGAATTGTTTCCTTCTCCGGATATGGCCATAAAGGCTCTGCAAACAGCTACAAAATCCAAGAATCAAGCGGCACTCAATGAAATCTTCGGTCCGCTGTTTTTGGAGTTATCCACCGGCGACCCGGTGCAGGATGCAATTAATGCGCAGCACTTTGCCGCCAGGATGGCTCAGGGTTGTTCACTGACAAATGAAGGGAGTGACACAATCATCCTCATGGTTGGCACAAACAACTGGCCTTTTCCCA
Source organism: Limisphaerales bacterium (assembly GCA_027451565.1). Taxonomy (GTDB): domain Bacteria; phylum Verrucomicrobiota; class Verrucomicrobiia; order Limisphaerales; family UBA11358; genus UBA11358. The sequence continues at coordinate 684 of DAIDJC010000170.1, forward strand.
TTCCCTTGGTGAGAGCAGGCGGGCAGTGGTATTTCGACACGGCGGCAGGCAAGGAAGAAATCCTCAACCGGCACATTGGCAAGGATGAGTACAGCGCCATCGGTGTTTGCCGGGCTTATGTGACGGCGCAACAGCAATATGCCCAACTCAATCTGGCGGCAGGCGGAGTGGCGCAATATGCGCAGAAATTCAAAAGTTCACCTGGCAAAAAGGATGGCCTCTATTGGCCGGTTCAGGGCAATGAAGCGCCCAGTCCTTTTGGACCCTTGGTGGCGGAAGCACATGCCGAGGGTTATGGATCGCATAAACACACTATTCCCCATGCCTTTCACGGTTATTATTTCAAAATCTTGACGCGGCAAGGTGAGGCCGCGCCCGGCGGAAAAAAGAATTACCTGAGTCACGGCAGCCTCATAGGTGGATTCGCACTGCTGGCTTATCCCGCAGATTGGGGCCAGTCAGGTATCATGACCTTTATCGTCAACCAGGATGGCAAGGTGTATCAGCGTGATTTTGGCGAGCAGACGGCGCGGATCGCGCCGACCCTGGTGGAATACAATCCAGACAACCAGTGGACTCTGGTATCGGATGAAGGAATCCTAAGCGCAGCGTCAGAGAAATGACGCCATCAGCGCCGGTTTTGCAAATCAGACGTTTCGCTGCCCGGACTGGGTGATGTGCCAAACCCTGACTGCGGACGATTGGAAAGCTACGCTGGAATCTGCAGATCAGGGGCTGCTCGGGATGAACGGCCAAGGGAGTTTTGATCAATTTCCGATGGAAACGAGACCAACGGACGACGGCATGCTTTCATGAACTTGATTTTTTCCACAGCCATTATTCTTGTGATGGCAGCAGCAGGGTGCGCGTGTCCGCCTCATAAAATGGCTGCAACGGCGGCAACTTATAACGTCCGTGATTTTGGGGCCACTGGCGACGGGACCAACGAGGATACGGTTGCATTCCAAAAAGCGCTGGACGCATGTGCCATTTCTGGCGGCGGGTTTGTGGTGGTTCCGGCGGGCAAATATTTGATCGGCAGTGTGCAGATTGGCAATCGCACCATTCTGCGGCTGGAGAAGGATTCCATCATCATGGGCAGTCCCGATGTTAATGACTATCCGATGATGGATGTCCGCTGGGAAGGCCGGTGGCAGCCGGGCCGGCGAGCGCTGATCTATTCGGCAAACGTGGACGACACCGGCATCATTGGGCCGGGGCGCATTGAGGGAAATGCGGCGGTTGCCGCGCCGCAAAATCCCCGGGGGGTTGTCGTGCTTGAACCGATGAACTGCAACCGGGTTCGCTGGGAGGGTTTTACGGTCACGCAAGGCGGCAATTGGGCCACGCACCCGACTTTTTGCACTGATGTTGTCATTGAAAACGTTCACATTGTTGGTGGTCGTGACGGCATTGATGTGGATTCCTGCAAAAGGGTGCGCATTGAACATTGCGATATAGACACTGGCGATGATTCCATCAGTCTTAAATCCGGTCGCGGATTGGACGGGGCTCGCCTGGGCAAGCCCACGGAGGATGTGGTCATCACCCGGTGCGTTTTACATGGACGACGTTTCGCGTGTATTGGCATCGGCAGCGAGACCTCCGGGGGCATCCGCAATATTCGCATTGAGCATTGCAAGCTGGCCAGCCGGACTTTTGGCATTTATGTGAAAACCCGCATCGGGCGCGCCGGGGTCATTGAAAACATTGCGGGCGAGGACCTGGACATTCTTGCGGGGGGGTTCTTGAAAATCAACCTGACCAGCGCCGGCAACTTGAATACTGAGGATGATCCGGTGGAGGGCCTGCCCGGTTTTCCCCTGGGGCGGAATTTCAGTTTTTCAGAAATTCGCGCAGCCAACTGCTCCAAGCTGGTGGACGCCAGGGAAATTTCTCCACGGCGCCCGCTGGAGGGATTGTCTCTGGCCAATATCTCGGGCCGTTGCAAGCAGGGCATTTCACTTGCAAACATGTCCGGTGTAAGACTCAGCGGCATCCGCGTGAACGGCTGCACCGGTGCTTTGCTGAGCCTGACAAATGTCCAAGGCAGCGGACTGGGGGCCTCCAAATGAGGCTGCCACCCGGCTCGCTCTTCTCGCGCTTTAGCGGGCGTGTGGAGGTTTTTGAAATTTCAAATGCCGAGGATGAACCGCTCAAAAACCAGGATGCACCCTTCGCTTCCACGCTTTGCAAAGGAGGCTTGCCAGATGTTTGCAGGCTGGCGATGCTTGCGGGCATCGTTGAGCCATGAACCCTATTCGGAACCTTTTCTTTCGCCTCAAAGAAGGCAATCTTCCATTGGGCCGGATCGAGGCATTCAGTGATGGCATATTTGCCGTGGCAGCAACCTTGCTGGTCATGGATTTGAAAGACATCCCCTTGCCAGCACATCCTACTCCATTGGAGTTGGGTCGAGTCTTGGTTGCCGCCTTGCCCCAGTTTCTAAGTTGGATGATCAGTTTCGTCATCGTTGCCAAATTCTGGTTGAATCACCACCACTTGCTCCATCTGGCAGGGCATGCCGATTATGGGATGGTTTGGATCAATTCCATTTTCCTTATGTTTCAATCCCTGGTGCCCTTTCCAACTGCGATGATGGGACAATATCCGGATAATCCCCTGGCGGTGGGTTTGTTTGGGGTGACAATGGCTGTCAACACGATCCTTTTTATTGGGTTATATGCGTATATTTTAAGGAGGACAGCCCGTCCGGAAATGCTGGCGCTCGAGGATCCTCTGGTTCTGCGCAAATCCTGGGTGGGGCCGATTTCCTATCTCACTGGCGCGGGACTTGCCTGGGTTCACCCGGCCCTCGCGTTTGGAATTTATTTTGCCACCCCACTTTTCTTTATCACCCCTTTGCATCGAAAGCACGTGGCCCGGCCCGGACGATAGAGCGCGGCGATGGAACAGTTTTGAACTGCTGGGTCGTCTGTTGAAAGACACCTGCCTAATCCAACACCTTCAAGCCGTGTGAACTTTTGCTTGCAAAACTCAGTTTGAGTTTTCTCCCAAGAGATCAGCCACCCTGTAAAACAAATCTCGCGAAGTTCCCAGAGGCGGTCGCAGCTCGGCTTCGGGCTGGGCCTGCCCCAGTTTGTTTTCATAAATGGCTTTGAATCATATATTTGCATGCCAAAACAACGGGGTGATGAGTTCCCTGTGCCTGAAATGGAATGGATCATGGCGCTGTGAGGCTTTAGGATCAAACAACCGACAATAAATTGGCGCTGCCATCACTTGCGCCCAACTCGCGATGAGGCCAATTGCCCATCCTTGACTTGCATCCAATTGGCGCTTTGTTTGTTCTGCCGTTCCGTCAGATGGGCAATCGCGCGATCTTCTGGGGGCTTTTTGAGGGCTTTGAAAAATTAAAAATCAATCGTTGACAAGTTTTCTGGCCTCTTGTTTAATGTTTAACCCTTTGCGGGATTACTTTATGTACGCTGTATTAGAAACTGGAAGCAAGCAGTACCGTGTCGCTGCGGGCGACACCATCGAAATTGAACGCCTTGAGGTTGAGGCGGGCAGCGCGCACACATTTGATCGTGTCTTGTTGGTAAATAAAGACGGCAAGGTCAGCGTGGGCGCGCCAACTCTTGCCGGGGCTACTGTGGCCGCCGATGTGGTCAGCCACATCCGGGGCGACAAAAAAATCACGTTCAAGATGAAACGCCGCAAAGGTTATCACAAAACAATCGGGCATCGGCAGGAATTGACCGTTGTGAAAATAACCGCCATCCACGCTTGATATTTAGACTTTATTAGACTTTATGGCACACAAAAAGGGACAAGGCAGCGTTAAAAACGGGCGCGATAGCGTCAGCAAGCGTCTGGGTGTGAAAGAGTTTGGTGGTACCCAGGTCACCGCCGGCAGCATTCTCATCCGCCAGCGCGGCAGCCGGTTTATCGCCGGTAAAAACGTGGGAACAGGCCGTGATTGGACCCTGTTTGCTCTTGCTGAGGGCAAGGTTCAATTTGATAAAGGCAGCCGCCGCGTGAATGTCATCACCACTCCCGCCACGGTGAAAAACTAGACCTTGGTTTTTAAAATTCGCTTTCAATAGTGAGGCGAGGTCTTGGGCCTCGCCTTTTTTGTTTGGTTCAAATCAATCTTTTGTTTACAAAAGCCGGTGTGATCGCTCCGGCAGGTTTGCATGTTCATTGATGAAATTAAAATTTACGCCCGTGCCGGCCACGGGGGCAAAGGTTGTGTGGCCTTTCACCGGGAAGCCTATGTCACCAAGGGCGGGCCCAGCGGAGGCAATGGTGGACGTGGTGGCAGTGTCATTTTGCAGGCGGACCACGATTTAAACAATCTTATCCAGCAATATTACGTTCCGCGATTGATAGCCCGGGATGGTGAGGCGGGAATGGGCAAGGGCATGGATGGTCATGCCGGAAGCGATCTGGTCATCAAGGTTCCGTGCGGGACCCTTGTCTGGAAGTTGCCGGGCAACCAGGCCGCATCCGATGAATCCAAGGATGAATCCCCCCAAGGCTTTTCATCCACTGCCAGCCTGCGTCCCATTCTCCGCAGTTCCCAGGGAGTCATGGCCCGCGAGATTGACCTGAGCCGGGAATCCCCGGGTTCGAGCCAAAATGAAGCGTCCGTAAATTCTCCCGGGGAATTGGTGGCGGACCTTACGGTTCATGGCCAGCAATTCATTTTATGCAAGGGAGGCCGCGGAGGTTTGGGAAATCGTAATTTTGCCACGGCCGCCCGGCAGACTCCGCGTTTTGCCCAACCGGGGGAACCTGGGGACGAGGGCGAATTCTTGTTTGAATTGAGGATCATGGCGGAGGTGGGATTGGTGGGTTATCCCAATGCGGGAAAATCCACGCTGCTGACCGCCATATCCCGGGCACGCCCCAAGGTGGCTCCCTATCCTTTTACAACACTTCATCCCCAAATCGGGATTGTGGAATACCCCGATTGGAAGCGCCTGACCGTATGTGACGTTCCCGGCCTGATCGAGGGCGCCCACATGAACGTGGGTTTGGGTCACGAATTTCTGCGCCACATCAAACGATGCAGCGTGCTGGTCATGCTTCTGGACATGGCCGGAACGGATAACCGCCAGCCTTGGGATGATTTCCACCAATTGCTGCGGGAACTGGAACTCTACGATCCAGCAATGCTGGAAAAACCGCGACTGGTCGTGGCCAATAAAATGGATGAACCATCGGCGGAAGCCAACCTGAAGAAATTCAAGCAGAAGGTCAAAAAAACCAAGGTTCTGGAAATATCCGCCGCCTTTGACCAAGGCGTGGATGTTTTCTTAAAAACTATCCGCCAGGCCGTGGAGAAGGTGGAAAAAGCAGGTTAGACCCTTGTTCCCCCGGGGTGGTTCTTTAAAACCGGCGGACGTGGTTTTTCCAATTTTCCCTGAGGCCGCCTTCCCGGCAGTTTGGACTGCTGGAGACGTTTTATTGGCCGCCAGGTTTCCGGGAGGCCATTCAGGGGGCGACTCAGTCCAGCGCGGTTTTGTTCAAATCCAAAAACCCATTCAGCATTTTGATTCGGGTGGGATGGCGCATTTTGCGTAGTGCTTTGGCCTCGATTTGTCGGATTCTTTCCCGGGTGACATTAAATTGGACACCCACCTCCTCAAGCGTCCGGGGGTTGCCATCCCCAATTCCAAACCGCAATTCCAACACCTGGCGCTCGCGCTCGTTGAGGCTCCCGAGGACGTCGCCAATCCTGTCCTTCAAAAGACTGAAGCTGGTGATGTCCAGCGGGTTCTCAGCGCCTTTATCCTCGATGAAATCGCCAAAACTGGCGTCCTCCCCGTCTCCCACAGGGGATTGAAGTGAGACGGGCTGCTGTGCCATTTTAATGATGCCACGAACCCGGTCCACAGGCATTTGCAATTCATCGGCAAGTTCCTCCGGCTGCGCCTCGCGTCCCAGTTCCTGCAAAAGTTTTTTCTGGGAGCGCATCAGTTTGTTGATGACCTCAATCATGTGCACCGGGATGCGAATGGTTCGGGCCTGGTCGGCAATGCTGCGGGTGATGGACTGGCGGATCCACCAGGTCGAATAGGTGGAGAATTTGTATCCGCGCTTGTATTCAAATTTTTCCACCGCCTTCATCAACCCGATGTTTCCCTCTTGAATCAGGTCCAGGAAGGAGAGCCCCCGGTTCGTGTATTTCTTGGCGATGGAAATGACCAGCCTGAGGTTGGCCTCCACCATCTCTGTTTTGGCTTGGATGGCCCTGGTGGAGGCGTCCCGCAAGCGGTCATACGCCGCGAGAAAGTCGGTGTGGGTCATGCGCACAAATTCCTCCAGGGCCCGGATCGTCTGCTGCTCCGCCTCGGCCAGGTGCTTCTGAGCAATGGATTCTATCTGGCCCCGGGTTTCCTCCAGTGCATGAATGGAATACTGGAATTTGTCATGCATGTTGTGGGCCACCGGCATCATTTCCTCAACCACCTTGTGCTTGAAGCCGAATTTGGGAAAAAGCCCCTTGAGCCGGCGCTCCAGTTTCTCATATTCAGCCCAGATATGCGCCCGCTTTGCCCCTGACTGGGCGTCTCTCCATTGAACGAATTTGCAGTCCATCTGGTGATCCAGATCCCGCGCATGTTTTACCAGACGCTTCAGTCGCCGGATATGAACCTCCCTCTTTTCGACCAGTGACTCCAGAACAACGCGGTCAAAACGTTCCCGGGGTGGATCCGCCAACAGATGTTCCGCCATGGTAATATGTTCCTTGGCAGCAAACCCAAACCGATAAAAAATCCGTCGC
>DAIDJC010000171.1 GCA_027451565.1 Limisphaerales bacterium
AGTTCCAGCAGAAGTTTGTCTTTGTGCTCAGAATTGACATAGTAATGCAATTCCTCATCGTAATCGCTCGACATTGCTTTTATCTCGGTGCCTCCGTAGCCACAGTCCAAATCCAGCCTGCCGTCCGAACCGATCCCCCGCCCACGTCTCCTGCGTCCCGTGTTTCAAACTTGCCCGCCCTGGTCGTCTGTCCAAAATCGGTAATGGATAATTGGCGGGCGGAGGCGGAACGGTTTTATCCAGGACTTCGAACGCTGATGTGGAGGGGCGAGACATCCGATGAACTGGGCGCAGGGCTGGCAAATTCTGATCTTCTTATCATCAATTACACCCAATTGCGGTTGCTTCCGCCAGCCATTGCAAATATTGCCTGGCAGGTGGTCATCCTGGACGAGGCCCAGTACATCAAATCCCCTGATTCACAAACAGCGCAGGCGGCACGCGCCTTGAAAAGCGAGCACCGTCTGGCATTGACCGGCACGCCGATTGAGAACCGGCTGTTGGATTTATGGAGTATTCTGTACTTTGCCATGCCCGGTGCCTTGGGGTCCCGCGCCCAATTCCTCCGACGCTTTAATGGCAAGGAGGACCCGCTGGCGCGGCGGCGCCTCGCGGCCCGGGTGCGTCCATTTCTTCTTCGGCGAACGAAGTCCCAAGTGGCCAAGGAATTGCCAGAGCGGATGGAGGAGGATCTTCACTGTGAAATGGAGGGGGAACAAAAAGCTTTGTATCTCGCCGAACTCAAACGAGCCCGGCAGATTGTCCTGGGCCTGAAAACGCACCAGCAGTTGAACGCCGAACGGTTTAACATCCTGACCTCCCTTCTTCGCCTGAGGCAGATTTGCTGCCACCCGGCGCTGGTGAGCAAAAAATTGCGCCAGGCTGAAAGCGCCAAGCTTTCCGCGCTGGAGGACTTGTTGGAACCCTTGATGGAGGAGGGCCACAAGGTGCTGGTGTTTTCACAATTCGTTGGGATGCTGGATTTGCTGCGTGAATCGGTTGAAGAGCACAAGTGGCCCTATTTTTACCTGGACGGCAGCACCGAAGACCGCGGGAATTTGGTGAAGGACTTTCAAGAAGCCAAAGGCGGCGCGGTTTTTTTGATATCGCTCAAGGCCGGCGGTTTCGGTTTGAACCTTACAGCCGCATCATACGTTGTGTTGTTTGACCCGTGGTGGAATCCGGCAGTTGAAAACCAGGCCATAGACCGCACGCATCGGATCGGGCAAACGAGCCAGGTGATGGCTTACCGGCTTCTTGTGGCCGAAAGCATCGAGGAAAAAATCCGCGCCCTCCAAAAGCGCAAGAATGCACTGGCCGACGACGTTTTAGGCGAGGAACGATTCGCACAGAGCCTGACGCTTGAGGATTTGCGGTTTTTGTTTGCAGATTGAAAAGCGGGGATTGATGGCAACGGTTGCTCTTCCCATGGCCGGACAGACACCATCGAAATCCTGGGGGCGTCGTAATTTCGGCAGGTCAAACCGTACCAGCCAAAGAACGAGCTTGGTTTCAAGAGGGAGGACTTTGGAAGCCCCGCGGAGAAAGTTCCTGGCGCGCTTGAACTTCGGAAATATTCAATGATGTCCAAGCCATGATTTTGATGCACGGCGCCGCAAGCCCATTGAACCCTGCGCAATTCCAATCTCACCCTCAAAGCCGCAAACGCCTGAAACATTTTGTTATTTATTCCGCTCTATGATATAAATAAGCAGAATGAACACAATAATGCGCCTTCTTGTTTTGCTGGGCGGCTTGGCAATTTGGATGCAGACAGCCCGGGCTGCTGAGTTTCCAGACAGTTGGTTTTGGGACGATCAACCAGGGATGCGCGAAGCCCACGCAGCCTTGGAGGGCAAACACATGCCCCCCTTTCACGTCAGTGACTGGATCAATGGCGGGATCACTTCCACCGGCATTACCGGCAAAGTTGTGGTGGTGGACTTGTACGCCACTTGGTGCGGCCCGTGCATGATGGCCATTTCCCACAACAACGAGCTTTTAAAGCAGTACAAGGACCAGGGACTGGTTATCATTGGAGTCTGCACCAGCAGCCGAGGCCAGGACCTATTTGAAGAAAATGCAAAGGAACATGACCTGATGTATCCTGCCGCCCGTGATCCAGACTTGGAAACCGAGAAGGAATGGTCGGTGTTCTATTTTCCCACGTATGCCGTGATTGACCGCAAGGGAATCGTCCGCGCCGTCGGCCTGCAGCCATCATACGTTGAACAGGTCATTAAAAAATTACTTGCAGAACCCGGCCCTTGAAAGAGTTTTCAGGAGTAGTTTGCAGATAAAACACCCCTGGTTTCCCGGAGAGGTGATATCCTCTTACTTGTTGCAAGGTCGTGGAGGCGGTTTCGACGCAAAAACGGGATGGATTTTGGAGAACTGGCCGTTGGCAGAATGGCTCCTTTAAAGGTTCATTCGTAACAGTCGGCAAAGGCCGAGGGCATTTGTTTGCCTGACCACAATCGGTCACTCAAAACTGGCTGGCCTTGGGGCATCCTGGCTTTTCTTTCGAAACAATTCCCGGGGGTCGGCCATGTTGAGGACGGAAAGGTCAAATCCGCCGGATGGATTGCGGTCGCGCGCGGCACCAAGGATCTTGGCGATGGAAGCGGCCACGGAACCGGCATAATATTTGACCAGGCCAAGGCCCGTGGCGGAGGAAAAAATCACAGCCAGCAGGCATTGGGGGTCCACTTCTTGGATGAAGAGACTGGAATTCTCGCCCTGCTGGAATGTGCTGTTGAAATTCTTTTCATTGACCAGGCTTGCAATGGTCTGGCTGGCCATGAAGGCTCCGGAGGCAAGGGCGCCAAGCGTGGTCAGATCCAGTTCGCCGGTGTTGCCCTGGTGGGTGATCAAAAATCCGCCCTTATCAATCACCAGTGCGCCACACAATTCAGCCTGCCGGGAAAACTCCAGCAACACGGCATCCAAAGCGCGGATGTCTTCTTCCAATAATTGAGGCAGGGTGGCCATTGGATTCGTTGCCCAGGGCAGTTCAGGCTCCAGCGTATTGGGGCATGGATTGGTTGATGAATTTTTGCAACAACATGCGAGTGATCATGTTGAGGCTTTCAAAAACCCCCTCGCACTTGTGCGCGGTTCCTGAGAAGGAGGGGACCTGGACATCACGGTTATTCAAGAGATAATCCATGTATTCTGTGGGGGCTGCGTTGGGGAGATCCCGCTTGTTGTATTGCAGAACATAGGGAATTTCCGTCAGGCTCAGCCGCTGGGCGGTCAGGTTATCCACGAGGTTCTGGAAGCTTTCCACGTTTTCCGGCATTTTTTCAAACTGGGAATCCGCCACAAAGACAATCCCGTCCACACCGCGCAGGACAAGCTGTCGGGTGGTGTTGTAAATCACCTGGCCGGGCACGGTGTAGAGTTGGAACTTGGTTTTGTACCCCTTGATGGTCATGGCCTCGATGGGTAAAAAATCGAAGAACAATGTTCGATCCGAGCTGGTGGCCAATGAGACCAGTTTGCCTTTGTTGCCTGCGTTGGTCTGCACGTGGTCATGGACCTGGACCAGGTTGGTGGTTTTACCCCCCATAGCCGGGCCGTAGTACACGATTTTTACCTGCAATTCTTTTGTAGCTTGATTGATGATTGCCATAGGTTATGTCTTGGGTTTGCGGTTAAGACCTGCCGCCAAATTGGCCAATTCCGCCTTGGGAAACGGTTCATCTGGACGGCCAAACACCGCAAAATAAATGGATCCCACCCGGTAGATTTTCCAGGGCACATTGCCCACGGTAAAGCTCACATTGTTCAATGCGCCCATGCGCAGCTCACGAGTGGACTGGTTGACCCGCTCAAAAATTTGAGGCAGAAAAGCCGCGATGGTGTCTGCGTTGAATTCCGGGGGCACCTGGCCCTCCACGCGCAAGCCATCCGCCAGGGCGACCACTGCGCCAGCCACGCCAGGCATGCCCATGGCCCGGGCCACAACCTCCTTGGGCTGCATTTGGCGGCTCATGAAATCTGTTGCTGGCGAGTTTGATTTTTGGAAAAAGGTGGATTCCTCCAAAACTCCGCCAGGTTTGCCTGGCGGAGAAAACAAATTGGTGTCTCCATGCCGCAGGCCTGGCATGGCATGAAGCGTGGGAGGCAAAACCGGCCCTGAAGGTTTGACCGGGGGCTTGGGCAGGGCGTCCGGCTGGCGTGCCCGAAGGCTGGTACCCGGGGTGACGGGACCATTTGCGTGCCCGGGTAATGGGGCGGATGGAACCGGGTCCGTATTATCCGGCTGAGGAAAGCCAAAGAACAGGTTGGGAATCTCCTCGGACACAGCCACGCGTGTTTTTTGCTGGCCAGCAGCCTTGCGCTGGGCCGCCAGAAAAGCGGGCGCCACCACAGACAGGGATAAATCCAACTCCAAGTCATCCATGCTGGTGGGAGAAGACGCCGGGTTGATGTTCAAGCGAAGTTCCCGCCAGGCGAGCAGGATGCGACCCCGTTTCAATCCGGGTTCCACCAAGTGCAAGGGCAGAGTCACCATGGCTTGGGCATATCCTTGGGCTGCGATGGACCCTTTGATTTCTTCGGGCCATTTTTCCCAAAGACTGGTTAAGGGCAGGGATATGGAAATACCCGGGGGCTGCGGCGTCGCCGGGGCCGGTGCAGGCACATGCTTCGCCGACGGGAAATTCGCATGGGTTGAAGCCATCCTGATTGGCGCCCCGGCATCAGGCTCTCCTGCGGGGGGTGTGCTTGGAGGAGTGGACTTGAATTTAAAGGGGGGCAGAATAGCAGATTGATTGGCGCGATCTGATTGAGGCGGCGTGGCTGGGGGCCTCACTGAGCCGGGCATTACCGGGGAGGTAATATCCGGCCCTGAACCCAAACCGGAAGGAGGAGCCATTCTCGATGGGCGCGGTGGAATCTGTATTGGCGCTGCCGTCGGTGGAGTTGATGCGGGGGGAGTGAAACTGATGGATGCAGCCGGCTTGATTTCGCGGGAGATCGGCGGGGATGCAGCGGGCTTGGTTTCCCTGATTCCGCCATTGGAGACCGATGCCTTGGTGATGCGCGAAGTGGAACCTGAAGGCAAAGACTCACCCTTCAAGGGCTTCTCCGTAAAACTCACCCCCCGGCCATGGCTGGCGAAAGGTCCGGCGATCTCGTCGGAAACCTCCACGTGGGGAGCGGCTGGCCGCCGCGCAAGGAGCGCGGGGTTGATTCTGGATAAAATTTCATTCAGGGGCACGGTCACAGTGCGATTGTCATAATTCCCATTCAACCCACTGACAAATAAACCTGCCGCCATTTGCCGCAATTCCCCGAAAGTGATTTTTACCGCGCCAAAAGCCAATTGATTGATGATGGTTTCCAAGGGGATGTAAACCAGCCGACCAGAAGCAGGTGTTCCGGCCAACTTGGCCTTGAGGTCCATCGGCAGCGCATTGGTGATGGATATAAGAGGAATCGCTAGATCATCCGGATGGGAAAGGTCTGGCTGCGATGACGGGGGCGCCTGGACCTGGCTTGTCTGGGGTGATGAAGCGGAGGATTCCTGATGCGCGGGGGCTGAGGATGCCAGCGGACGTTCCGCAGGAACCTCGCTGGCGGGAGTTTCTGTCCTGCCCAGCAGATTTCGGAACAGTCCGGTTAATTTGAGTTTCATGCGTTTAGCCAGAATAAAGAGCCGACGAACCGGCCAAGACCTGAGTTAAGCAATAACCGCGCCAGCAATGCCGGGAGATGTGAAAATTAATTGAAATGTCTCATGACAGGACTTTTTGATGCAATTTTGTCTATTTTCGTTGGAAATGACAAAAATCATCGAATCGGGAACAGCGCTTGCTTACTTATCTTTGGAAAATCGGATGCTAATACGAATTCAACCTTAAGCCGAACAACTGGCCAATGGATCACAGCTATAAAATATTGATATTGGACGACGATAACGACTGGTTGTCCTTGTGCCGGGATTTGCTGGCGAACACGCTGCCCAGCAAGCCTGAGGTTCTGACGGCCAACACGGCGCGCCGAGCCTTGACCATTCTTGAATCTGGAAATATCCGGCTGTTGATATGCGATTTAAAAATGCCCCGGATAGACGGATTACAAATGCTGGCGATTGTGCGCAAACGGTTTCCGGAGCTGCGAACAATAGCACTGAGCGGGTTGGAGGCGGAGGAATATCGTTCCCGTGCATATGCATTGGGGGTGGACTTGTTCTGGCTCAAGGGGGAAATGCAGCGGAACCCGCGACTTTTCAATGAGTGTCTCGAATCCTTGCTGGGTCGTGACACAACCGCAGGATTTCGAGGCATTCAGAGCAAAAGCCTGATGGACATCATTCAAATGGAATGTCTTTCGCGCAGTTCCACGGTCTTGCGCATCACGCATGGACCATTGATCGCCAAACTATGGGTTCAGGAAGGTGACTTGATAGACGCAGAGGCGGAAGGTGCCCGGGGGGAATTTGCTTTTCAACGACTTCTGGCCTGGAAGACAGGCACGTTTGAAAACCTGCCGCCGGAGCCTGATCGAAACCGCACCATTTTCAAACCCATCAATGCCCTGTTATTGGAATCTGCCCAGACGCTGGATGAAAGCGCCCCATCAGCGGAACCCGAGCAAATGGAAAGCAGCAGCCACAGGAAAACCATCTGGAAATTATCCCAACTGACTCGAGAAGGGGCGGATTTCATCGTGGCAGTGCCTATGGATGGCAAGATGGAGCCTGAAGGCCTGGGCACACAAAGCATTTCCTCGCTGACCCATTGGACCCTTCGCGCCAGCGAAGCTGCGGCGCGATTGGGCGAAAAACTGGAAGCAGGACCCCTTCTCTATTTTTCCGGCCAGAATGTGGAACGTCAGGTGCTATTAATGACACAAAGCGACCGGGTATTCCTGATTGGCTGGCCGAATGACGCGAGCGGGAACCTGGTGGAAAAAAGCCGCAAACTTGTTGCATCATGGGATTCTTAAAGACATTTTTCAGCCGCTTGTTTGGCAGCGCCGCCGGGGTGCGGGAACTGCCTTCGGGATCAGTGACCGTGGACCAATCCGGATCCATCGTCACCTCCACGGTTTCTTCCACCTTTCCATCAGCCATCCTGCGGCAGGTTGGCCAGGATGTGGTGATGCTATTTCGCGAGGCGCGGGCAGCCCAAATACCGATGAACCAGGTGAGCCTTCAATTTGGAAGCCTTTTGATAACCGCCCGTGAGTTGCGCGGTGGCGCTGTTATTTTTCTTTTTCCGCAAACAGCGGTCCCCCAAAACCTGAATGAACCGCGCAATCAATCCCGCAATGAATCCCGCTTATGACGCCCAAGGAAATCAACCAACTCGTCGTCCAGATTGAAACCCACATTGAGTGCTGGAAGCAGTTCAACCATTTCATCACGCTGGCCCGGGCCAAGAAATTCGCGCCCACGGATGAGAACCACTTTCTTG
>DAIDJC010000172.1 GCA_027451565.1 Limisphaerales bacterium
ACATATCAAGAAAAAGCTACCCTCGATGTACCACCAGTTTATGCAACTGGCCAATCTGGACATTACCCGTGAACCCATGGAGATAGGGCCAACAACCCACTATGCCATGGGCGGCATTCGGGTGAATGGAGACACCCAAGCCACCAATGTTCCCGGCTTGTTTGCCGCAGGTGAATGCGCAGCCGGATTGCACGGTGCCAACCGCTTGGGCGGCAATTCCCTTTCCGACCTCCTGGTGTTTGGCAAACGGGCTGGCGAGCATGCTGCCCAATTTGCGCGCAACCAGCAAAAAGTTTCTGTGGATGATGCTCAGATCGAGGCTGCGGCACGCGAAGCTTTGGAGCCCTTTGAACGACCCGTCAGCCAGTCCGGAGAAGGCCCCTACCAGGTGCAATATGCCCTTCAAAATGTCATGCAGGATTGTGTGGGAATCGTGCGGGTGCAGGGCGAAATGGAACGGGCGCTCGATGAAATTGGAAAACTAAAGAAACGCGCCTCGCAGGTGGCGGTGCAGGGGCACCGCGAGTACAACCCGGGCTGGCATACCGCGCTGGATTTGAAACACCTGCTCACCTGCGCCGAGGCCATCACCCTCTGCTCCTTGGACCGCAAGGAAAGCCGGGGTGGCCATTTCCGCGATGATTTTCCCAACAAGGACCCCGAAAGCGCCAAGTACAACGCCATCGTGAGCAAAGCCCCTGATGGCTCAATGAAATTGCGCCGAGAAATCATTCCCCCACTACCGGATCACCTGAAGCAGGTTATTGAGGAAATGAAGTAGGCAATGGGGCGGAAATTTGGAACAGCAGCGCTCTTTCGGCGAATGGATTAACGAGATTGAACATGAAAACCGTCACATTCAAAATCTGGCGCGGGGATGCCAACGGAGGCAAGACCGTGGATTACACCACCGAGATCACCGAGGGCTTGGTGGTGTTGGACGTGGTTCACAAGATCCAAGCCACCCAGGCTAATGATCTGGCCTGCCGGTGGAATTGCAAGGCTGGCAAATGCGGATCCTGTGCCGCTGAAATCAATGGAGTGCCCCGGCTCATGTGCATGACGCGCATGGATACCCTGCCAGTGGACAAGCCGGTGACCGTTGAGCCCATGCGCTCCTTTCCAAACGTCCGGGATCTTGCCACGGATGTGTCTTGGAATTTCCGGGTGAAGCAAAAGATCAAGAAATTCAAGCCTCGAGCCCCCGACGCGCCTGATGGCACTTGGCGGATGCAGCAGGAGGATGTGGACCGGGTTCAGGAACTTCGCAAGTGCATTGAATGTTTCCTTTGCCAGGACGTATGCCACGTCCTTAGGGACCATCACAAGCATGATGAATTCATCGGACCCCGTTTCTTGGCCTACACTGCGGCCTTGGAAATGCACCCGCTCGATACCGAGGACCGCCTTCCAGAACTGCGCCAGGCGCAGGGCATCGGTTTCTGCAATATCACAAAATGCTGCACCAAGGTATGCCCGGAGCACATCGCCATCACCGATAATGCCATCATCCCGCTGAAAGAACGCGTGGTGGACCGCTATTATGACCCGCTTGGATGGTTGTGGAAAAAAATCCGCCCCCAAGGGTGAACTCAAAGGCCGGGTTGCAGTTATATCAAATAAAAATGCAAAAGTAGCATGGTCCCAAAACGGACTGCTGGTGTATGTTTGATGGCAAGCCGTCTGCCGGGAAAAACAGACCCAAGCTGAGGGCAGGCGTTTCGGGTGTGGTGTTCCGATGAATGGGTCTTGAGACCTTGGCCGTGAGTCCTGGGCCGGGGGATGAACGACAAGAAAACATGCTGCCATGAGTTTTATCCACGAAGACTTTCTATTAAAAAGCAAGCCGGCGCGCCGGCTGTACCATGAATTTGCCGCCACCGAGCCGATTCTGGATTATCATTGCCATCTTTCACCACGGGACATTGCCGAAAACCGGCAATTCAAGAACCTCCACGAAATCTGGCTGGAAGGCGACCATTACAAATGGCGGGCTATGCGAACCAACGGGGTTTCCGAGGAATACGTCACAGGCAAGGCCACGCCACGAGAGAAATTCATGGCGTGGGCGCGCACAGTGCCCCAAACCCTGCGTAATCCTCTTTACCATTGGACACATTTGGAGCTCAAACGTTATTTCGGCATCCAGGAATTGCTCGATGAAGGCAACGCCGACCGTATCTGGCTCAAGACGCAGGAAAAACTGGCCGCACCGTCAATGAGCACTCAGGGGATTTTGAAGAAATTCAAGGTCAAGGTGGTCTGCACCACGGATGATCCAGTGGATGACTTGAAATACCACCGCGATTTTGCCGCAGTGGGCCATCCAACCCGGATGCTGCCCGCTTATCGTCCAGACAAGGCCCTTGCAGTTCATCAGGCGGACGGGTTCAAGCACTGGGTTGCAAGGCTGGCAGAGGCTGCCGACATGGAAATTTCCCAACTGGGCGATTTTCTCAAGGCTTTGGAAAAAAGGCATGAATTTTTTCATGCCCATGGATGCCGCCTTTCGGACCACGGTATGAACCACAGTTTTTCCGAGGATTGCACGGAAAAAATGGCGGCGGGCATTTTTGCCCGGGCTCTTCAGGGACGCGCCGCTTCGCCCGATGAACATTCACGGTTTGCATCATTCATGATGCTTTTCTTTGGACGCTTGGATGCCAGTCGCGGCTGGACCAAGCAACTCCACCTCGGCGCCTTGAGAAGCGCCAACACGCGATTGTTGAAAACCCTGGGCCCGGATACAGGATTCGATTCGATCGGGGATTTTCCACAAGCTTCCAGCCTGGCTCTTTATCTGGACCGTCTGGATTCGGAAAATGCGCTGCCTAAAACCATTCTCTACAACCTGAATCCGGCCGACAATTATGTTTTCGCATCCATGATTGGAAATTTTCAGGATGGTTCAGTGGCTGGAAAAATTCAATTTGGATCAGGATGGTGGTTTCTGGATCAAAAGGAGGGGATGGAATGGCAGATGAATGCCTTGTCCAATCTCGGTTTGTTGTCCCGTTTTGTGGGCATGATCACCGACTCCCGTTCCTTCATGAGCTATTGCAGGCACGAGTATTTCAGGCGCACCCTCTGCAACCTGGTGGGGCGCGACATTAAAAATGGGGAAATACCCGATGATGACGACTTGGTGGGCCCCATGATTCGCAATATCTGTTACACCAACGCCCGGGATCTTCTTCAATTTCCAGGTGTGAAATAGCGGGCAAGCCTGAGATTTGCCAGTGGACGAGGTGAAGGTTCCGCCGGCCAAAAGTCCTTAATTCAAGCGCACCACTCGATAAATCCTTGTGGGATTGGCCAGGGTGTCGGTCACGACCAAGCTGGCATGAGCAGCCGTGAGGGCTGGTCCCAGGTTTTGCCAGGCTTCGGAAAAGCTGGTCCGAAATTGCGGCTGGTAACTTTTTCCGGCCACGGTTTTCCAGGACAGTGTAAGGACCGGGGCGGAGGAAGGGCTGCTGGCATTGATTTGGAACGGGACGATGACAGAGCGCACCAGTTCGTTATAGGTGTCTGAAACCAGTAGGGAGCCATCTCGGGCCAATGCGAGTCCGAAAGGATTGTAAAACCGTCCCACGCCATTGTTGCCATTCTCTGCGCCAACTTCACCAGATACGCCACTGACGGTGGAAACGATTCCGTTGGTGGTGATTTCCCGGATTGTTTGGTTGAAGGAATCGGCCACAAACAAATCATCCCACTGGTCAAAAACCAGACCTGCCGGACTGCGAAACCGCGCGTTGGTCCTCTCGCCGTCAGAGGAGCCATCGCAGCCGGCTGATCCGGCAAAAGTGGTGACCACGGCATTGGAGGTGATCATTCGAATGGTGTCGTTGTTGGCATCGCTCACATACAAATTGCCCGGGGTATCGAAAGCCATTCCCAATGGTCCATTGAACTCGGCATTGGTGCCTGTGCCATCCTGGCTGCCCCAGATTTGCGGTTTGCCTGCGAATGTGGAAACAATGCCGTTCGTAAGAAGCCTGATGCAATGGTTGCCACAATCGGCAATGAGCAGGGCGCCATTGGGCGCCACGGCCAAGCCTTGGGGCGAGCTGAAGTGTGCCATTCCCGCCGGGCCATCGGCAAATCCTGGATAACCGGCAATGCCTGCAATGGTGGTAACCACCCCATCTGGACTTATTTTGCGGATGGTATTATTGCCGGTGTCTGAAACGTATAAGTCACCGGAGGGATTTAAAGCCAGGCCGCTCGGGGCATTGAAAGCGGCGTTGGTGCCGGCCCCATCCGCCGCTCCACTGACTCCCATGCGCCCGGCAAATACCACCACGAGTCCGTTCGTGGTGATTTCACGAATGACATGGTTTTGGGAATCTGCAATAAACAAGCTACCTTGGGAGTCGGTGACGATGGCTGCCGGGTCGTCAAAGGTTGCCTGGTCAGTGGTTCCATTGGTTTGGCCGGAAACAAGAAGCTGACCGGCCAAAGTGGTCACAGAATCCTGGGCATGCAATCGCAGGGCCAAGTATAATGATAATGGCAGACCCAAAGAAAGAAATTTAAGAATCCTGGTTTTCATTCTCCGCGCCGCATCAGGCGTTCTTCCGTCGGTTGGGCGGACAGCGTTTCATCCTGGTCCACGGCCTGATAGGCGGTTGTGGGCTTTAATTCCCTTCCGGAAGCAGTCAGCAGCCTGCCTTCATGCACGTGGACGTTTTCGACCGTGTAAAGGGTATTGTTCCTTTCGTAAAATGTCTTCATTTCGTTGAGGTGAAAAGGACGGGATCCGCGACGTCCAAACACCACGGTTTGATTTCCGCTCTCATCAACCACTCGGTCACGATCCAAACCGCGGCCCACCGCGACTGCCGGGGCCCGAGTGGGATAAGTGGCAATCAGAATCGGACAAGGCTCTGGACTGAAGCCCATGGCGCCCGGAACCGTGTCCGGCGATATCAATTGAAGCACGCGAAGACCGTTTTTCCCATCCGCTATGAGTGCATATTCAGATGCGCTGACCGAGCCAACCTGCACGGCGCGGGTATCATTCAGCAACCCGCCTGCATTGAAGAGGGACTTGAGCCGTGGTTTTTCTGGGTTGGTGATGTCAATCAAGGCAAGACCATCCCCGCCATCCGCCACATAGGCATAGGTTCGTGCCAGATAGAATCGCTGCGCATGTCGCAGTGGGATCAAGGCACCCGGGACAAGGCGTGGCTTGGCAGGTTCGGTGATGTCCAGCACCTTGAAACCTTCATCATCCGTGATAAATGCATAGCGGAACTGGACCCCCACAGCCTTGGGGTTGTTCAGGCCATGTGTGAGTTCGCCAGCCAGCACGGGGGTTGCCAGTGCATCATTGCGCAATCCCACCACAAAAAGACCGTTGGTGCCCACCACATAGAGATTGGTTCCAGCCATGCAGGAATCCATGGCGCCGCCAAGCTTGCCTTCAGGATTGAAGCGAATGATTTTTTCGCGGTCAAAAAAATTATTGTCCGGGTTGCCATCCAGCAGCGTGCCCACCGAGACCATCACCAACCCCTGCTCAAGATCGGTGACAAAAACCCAGGCATAAATCGGGCTGACGGGCTGCTCCTCGTTGGAGGGATTTCTCAGACGCAGCGGATCAATGGCCAGGGTGCTTGGAAGCGTCACACTGGTGGCGAAGGGTGTTCGCACGCGGGTGCGTTGCCCCAGAGGCGAAACCGGCGCGGTGACTATTTTTTCAGAGAATCCCTTGTTGTTGAGGTTGGCAATATCGAAGACTTCAAACCCATCCGAACCGTTGGCGGTATAGAGATACTCGCCCCGCTGGACGAGATCCAGGATGTCATGTGCATTCTTGTGTTCCGATTCCTGGAGCACGCCATGATGGGTCTTGACGTGTTGAAGATAGTTGTCCGGGTAGGCCAGCTTTTGAAGGTGACTGCCAATGACGGCCTGGGGCTCATCTGCTTCGGTCCAAACTACGGCATCCAGGCCGCCTGAACCTTCGCCCACAAAAACATGCCGTCCAAAAAAATTCACGGTTCCCGTGCCAAATCCGAGCAGGGAAGCCATCCAGGCATTATTGTCATTGGCGGAGGAAAGGTGACAATCCTCGCAATTTTTGGTGGTTCCGACACCGCTGGTGGTGTGAGGAAAATGGGGGTTATAAGCCTGGCCGCTGTAACCCTCGGCGCTGATGGTCTGCTGCTGGGCATAAACCCATTCGCGATTGGCATTCTGAGAGCTGACCAGCACGGCGGATGATGACCGAAGGACGGCAAGGCGGTGGTGTTTGTAGTCAGCGTCTATTCCCAATTGAAACACATCATCACGCACCACCTGGGGATTGTAGGAGGTGAAATTGCGGTCGGTTACGCCCTCGAATTTATTGAGGGCCACGCGCTGGTTGGCGCGCATGGGCAGGTGGCATCCAAAGCAGGAGGTTGCCCAGGAGGTGTGGCAAATCTGGCAGGAAACATTGTCATTGTCATGGGCCAGGCAGCGTTGGCACCGGTCGGCAGAAGGCACGGCACCCCATGTTTTTCCATCCCGCCAAAGAGTTTTGGCATAGGCGGACTCGGGATCATAATGTGGGGATGCCGGATTGATGGTGTCCATGGTCTGGGGAACTTCCCAGGTTAAATCAGGGGTCATGGAGGAGCGTTGATACAGGCGGTTGTCCTGCCAGAAGAAACGCGGTCCCCAAGGCGTGTTGTCTGCCTGCAAATTCACCGGCACTATTTTATTCCCTTTCCAGACGCCACCATTACCGCTGGTTAGCAGTGTCGGGCGCTTTTCAATGGTGCCATGGCAGTCAATGCATTCGATGGTTGTGGCAGCGCGGGGTTCTCCATACAACATGCCGTTCCCATGCACATCCACGTCAAAATGACAATCCACACACTGCATTCCATGCGCAAGGTGCTCATCCTTCAAATGAACAGCCAGGGCGAATTTATGAGGGTCGTCCGACGGAATGATCCTGTCTTCCCTATCACGAAGGTTACCCTGGCGATCATGCTTGAAAACAGCGCGAAAAATCCAGCCGTGACCGTGATAATCGGCAAACTGGGTGTTCTTCAGCTTGGGATTCAGCTCCGAAACCTTCTCCAAAAAATCCAAATTTCCCCACAAACCGCGCGCCGCAGCCGCCTCAGGGTTGTCCTGGATTGACAGAGTAAGATTCCCTGGGGTGACATTGCGTTGTTTCTTGGGATATAAAAATTCGCCATCGGTTTCCTCATCCCACCAGGTAAAACCCAGGTAGGGGTTGACGAATAAATTGCCCTGGTGCATGTGGCAACTCATGCATTGGCTCGAGGGAATGGAGCGTGTGAACTGATGCCTGATTGGATGACCTCGCTCGTCTTTCCTTATGGTTTTATCCGCGGTAAAGCTGAGCCCCTGG
>DAIDJC010000173.1 GCA_027451565.1 Limisphaerales bacterium
GGTTTGCGCCGCGCTCAATCATGCTCCCACCTTCCACTCCATTACGGCGGAACGGTCGCTGCTGCGTTCGATGGGCGGCGGGTGTCTCAGCCCACTGGCTGCCCATGGTCATGTCCAGGGACAAGATATTTTATTGAGGGCGGTTTATTTTCGGGATGGGCATTGCAGGAGAGCCAGCGGGCGGAGGACGGTCCTGGAAGCGGAAGCCCTGGGCCTTGATCTAAGCCATTCATTGAAGGCGACCGAATGAGGCATGGGTTGATCTCCGGAAAAAGCCCCGCACTCGGGGCACTACGGAGTGTTTCCCGGCATTGAACTATTCACATCATCAGGCAACATGACCAAGCCATGCGCATTCTAGCCCTGGATCACGGAACAAAAAGAGTGGGCCTCGCGATCAGCGATGAGACCCGGACCATTGCCCAGCCTCTGGAATTCATTCCAGCCGAGCCTTTCGGTCCGTTTTTGGACCGGTTGCGGGAGGTTTTGGCGGAGAAGGAGGTGGAGCTGATCCTCATTGGGATGCCGCGCAACATGGATGGCAGCTACGGACCTGCGGCCCAGAAGGTGGAAACCTTTGTGGCCGTGCTCAAGAATGCGGTCACGATCCCGATCAAACTCTGGGATGAGCGCCTGACCTCCACCATGGCCAACCGGTCGCTGATCCAGGCGGGAGTGCGGAGGAAAAAGCGCAAGGAGAAAGTGGACCAGACCGCAGCGGCCATTTTATTGCAGAGCTACCTGGACACGCTTTGAGCGTGGGTAAAGCGAATCCATGCCATGGAGAGGTTGAAATTCAAACTGGTGATTGCCTACGACGGCACGGGATACCAAGGCTGGCAGGCGCAAAAAAGCGGGATTGGCATACAGCAAAAAGTGGAGGAGGCGTTGTCACGGTTGTTTCCCTCGGTCAAGAGGGTGCATGCATCCAGCCGCACCGACACCGGGGTGCATGCCATGGGGTTGGTGGCCCACGTGGAGGTGGCCCGGGAAGAATTTAAAATGCCTGTGGCACGCCTGGCGCTGGCGCTCAACGCGTTCCTGCCCGGAGACATCCGCATTTTATCCGCCGCCCGGGTCAGCCCCACCTTTCATGCCCGTTTCCAGGCCAGCGGCAAACAATACCGCTACACCGTCTGGAATCATCATGCCATGAATCCACTCCTGAAAAACAGGGCGTGGCACTTTCCCACGGGGTTGGATGTTCCCCGGATGCGAGCCGCCGCCCGACATTTTTTGGGTCGCCATGACTTTCGCTGTTTTGCCGGCACCCGGAATTATGAGATGGATTCCAACGTCCGCACCCTGACCCGGTGCGACATCCGCAAAACGGGACCCATGCTGACTTTTATCCTGGAAGGGGACGGTTTTCTTTACAAGATGTGCCGGGGCATCGTGGGGACGCTGGTGCAAGTAGGCCAGGGGCGGATTCCATTGGAGAGAGTTCCGGCCATTCTGGCCAGCCGCGACCGGCGTGAGGCAGGCATGACGGCCCCCGCCCACGGATTGGTGCTTTGGAAAGTTTATTACCATGCCGCAAAGGCGAATAAGCGGTGGAAGGATTCCGCCGCCCAAGGCCCGCTGGAGGAAGGATGATTTTCCCGCGATGAACATCGTGCTGCTCCAGCCCGAGATTCCGCCCAACACGGGAAACGTGGCGCGACTTTGCGCAGCCACCCGCACCGTGCTGCACTTGGTCGAGCCACTGGGATTCAAGCTGGATAACACCCAACTCAAGCGCGCCGGGATGGATTATTGGCAGCACCTGGAATGGCGGCGATGGAAAACCTGGGGCGATTTCATGGCCGCCTGCGGAAACGGCCCGGGCCGGATTTGGCTGATAGAATCGGGCGGGCCAAAAAATTATGCCGAGGTTCGATATCAAGCCGGCGATTACCTGGTCTTTGGGCGTGAGACAGCGGGATTGCCGCGGCCATTGCTGGTTGAACATCAAGAAAGCTGGTTACGCATCCCCATGTTTCATGACCAGTGCCGGTCCTTGAACCTGGCCAACTGCGCCTCGCTGGTTTTGTATGAAGCACTGCGCCAGCAATCATTTTACGGGGAGAGTCTTTCCTGAGAGCCTGCCTGAAAATTCCGTAGGATGCTGTTTTCGTGCCCAAGCCGGTCTGGCCAGGGGCGACGAGGGAGCATACCGCACGCGGGTTTGCGACCGGGGAGCAACAACGCCAGACCGGCTTGGGCGCGAAAACCCTCCGGGCGGCGGCGCTTTTGCCCTTTGCCCGAAAAACAAAATTCAAAAGGCCAATCGGCCCCAATCTACCGGGCGCATTCTGACCTTTTCCATTTCGTTTTTAGGCTTCAGTGAGGGCATGGATGCATCATCAAACCGGCCCGGCGTGCGAACTGGTTCCATGGACCCAAATGAATGAATGGGCTGGCTGACAACACCGATGACGGCATGGGCAGGCCGGAACAAAATGCATCCATGCGGCACAGCAAAGAGATTGGCAGAGGATTCCTTGATCCATGATAGACGGCGCATCCGAGTCCGTGGCGGAAGGCGTGACACTCCGCAACGTGACTGGGCAGTGCAGGCAAGCCTCGCGGTTGTCCAATGTTCGGGGGCTGAATCTGGAGGGGGTGAGGGTGCCGGTCAAATCAGGACCGGATTACCTGACCAACAACGTGGAAGGGAACGGCATTCAAAACGCGACGCCCTTGGACAGAATGAGGGAATGGCTTTGCCGGAAGGCGCTTCCACAGCCCATCCACTGCAAAAACGCCGGGACAATCAATCGCGCCCCGGGATCTCGCGGGGAGGATTCGCACTGACAAAAGGCAGGCCCAGCAGGACATACAAGGCGGCCTGTTGGCGCGCCAGCGCGGCTTGGGCTTGCAGGAATGCCACCCGGGCGTTTACCCATCCGGATTGAAATCCAATATTGGATGAAAGGTCCACGCGTCTCCATTTCAACATGCACCCGCGTCAAGACTTTCCAAGATTCGACGGATGCAGACCATCGGTCTTTGAGCGAGGTCATGTTCCCATATTCTGAGCACCCGCCATCCGTTCTTTCGCAGAGTGCGATTGACCAGCCTGTCCCGCGTCTTGTTCTGCAAAAATTTCCGGCTCCAAAAGGCCCGATTACCCGTCGGTGCCTTTGAATGCCTTGGACATCCATGCCAGAAGCATCCATCAACAAAGATTGCCAGTCGCTGTCTGCGAAACGTAAAATCGGGGTTTCCAAAAATGGGAAGATGCCGCCGCCATCCGGTGATTTTGTGCCTGCGTAGAAGGATGGCGAGTGCGATCTCCGTGGCTTCGTTGCCGCGCCCGCGAATGCGGGACATAACCTGGGAACGCTTTGCCCTTGTGAAAACGTCAGGCATCAGGACCTTGACTTAAAGCGGCCGCGAGTTTCAATCGTCGCTCCGTTCCATCCGGCATGTGAATGAACATCGTGTGGTAAAGCCCCGACCACTGCGCGTCACACGCAAATAATTCGTCGTCCGCAAGCTTCCTAGCGACGGGGCCTCGCCATGGCTCGGCGGCAAAACGCTTTAACACCGGTGGCCAGCCGTTATCCTTGGCATCGAAACCAGATTGGTGCAGGCCGGTGAAAAGATTTGCGACAGAGCAGCCGGCGCAGGCGAAGGCGCCTTTGGAAGGTTGTTCAACCGGACGGGTAAGGGCAAGCCTCACCTGACGTCCTGCTTCTCGCATTGAATTTTGAGCATATATTTGCGTTTGCATGTCCAACTTTTCCACCGGGTTTGCAGGTATTGACCAGGAAAGAATCAAAGTTCCACCGATTCCACGGTTTCGTAGATGGCTCCGATGTTTTTTGATGCAATTCGAAACTGGCTTCGAGGCTTGGAATGGGGGTTGTCCGATGACGCCCCCTCCAATTTTATGCCTGGGTCATAATATACCGTACCAGACGCGAACGCACCCAGCAGCCTCAGCGAATCCGTTCCCTGCGCCAGTCTCACCCTGGGACCGTAGGCGTACTGGCGCTTCGGTTCCACCCGGCATTGTGACGGGACATAGGCGGCCTTGATGTGTTTGCGTGACCAGTGTTCAAAAAGTCCGCTGAAGGCCCAACCCGCTGCCATTTCCCCCGACTCGCTGACCAGGGCGATGCAGCCGTCTGTGTCCGTGATCCTGCCTCTGGCCAGGTCATAGCCCTGCGTTATCAACATGAGCCGGGTGGTTGGGTGCCGTTCACCAACCCGGTGGACTCCGCCGAAATTGAGACGGTCCTTGCGTCCCTTTTTGTCGGGATAGCCAAACCTCCGGACAAAATCCGCCATGCCATGCTCCCGGTAAAACCCCCTGTTTGGCTCCGGAGTCATGAGCGTGATGGCGGCACTGGAGTCGGTACGGTCAAAACTTGCCACGGCATGCTGTTTGATCTCCCATCCAAGGAAATCGGGTTCTGGCTGGCTGTTTTTCGGGATTCCTAATTCCGCCTCAAGCGTAAACCCCCCGCAATTCTGGGAGAGGCACGGTTTCAGCCTGCCGCTTGAATCAAGCTGTTTTGAATCAATCCAGCCAAGGCCATGGATGCGCTTCAATTCCGAGAGTAGCTTTTCCCTGGCGTCCTCGCCGCCTGGTATGTGGGGAAGTTTCAGTTCGAAAAAAACGCCGCAGGCTGGCGCAAGCCGCAGGGCCTGAAACTCCGCCGCGATTTCCGAATTGGATCCGACCACATATCCAAGGATGCGCCGGTCAGAGGCAACACCAATGAACAAGAGACGCCCCTTGATTCTGCCAGCCATCAAATCGGACGGCCCAACCTTGCAACCATTCAGAAAACCGGAGAACCGGACCTCGGGATACTGTGGATAGAGGATCAATTGTGCGCTGGGCGCATCCGCGACCTGCCCGTTTGCCAGAAGCCAGCCAAAACGCAGCCTTGTCTTGAAAATCGGGTTTTTCGTGCTGCTTTTGGGGACGATGCCCCCGTTTGGAAAAAGATTCAGCGCCTGAAAGCCCGGACCAAAATAGACCTGATTCTTCGAGTTGTCGTTTTCAGCAAGTGGCTTTGCATAAAGCTTCACGCAACCAGCCCGAACAAACAATGTCTTAAGCTGGGTCAGATTCACGTTTCACACCTTTACTTTTCGCCTTGTTTTTAGATAGCTGACCGGCATTGGTTTCCGCCTTGATGCCTGCCTGCTTTCCTTGTCGTTGCCCACAAGAACGAGATCGGGGCGCCAGTTTGCCGGAGTATTCAGCGTCTTGACGACTGCCTCCGCAATGCGTTCGACCACCGGCACAACCACGGAATTGCCAAACTGCCTGTAGGCCTGCGTGTCTGACACCGGGATTTTCATCTCCTGCGGATAGCCCATGAGTCTGGCACATTCGCGCGGAGTCAGGCGACGAGGATTCCTGCCTGGCCCCTGGGAAATCAGGATTTCCGAACCATCCTTATGGTAGCGCGCACTTAGCGTCCTCGCAATATCATTGCCGGTGAAAAGGCCAAAGCCAAAACCGTTGCCCGCCGCCTTATGTTTTTTTGCGTAGTTTTGCAGATACTGCCAGAGATGATCCGTCAGCGTGTATTTGTCGGACGGATGGTCTTCAAGGATTGTGGACAAGTTCGGCCCCTTAGTGGGAAACTGGGGAAATTCAAAGTAACGGGGTTCCTTGAAGCCGACCAGGAAAATGCGTTCGCGATGCTGTGGCACGACGGATTGTGCATCAATGATTTTGTGATAAACGGTGTAACCCAAGGCCTCGGTCAGGGTTTTGTGAATGATTTCAAAGGTGCGGCCCTGGTCGTGGCTTCTGAGATTTTTGACGTTTTCCAGAACGAATGCGGAAGGTTTGTGGTATTCGAGTATGTTGGCGAGATCGAAAAAGAGGTTTCCCTGCTTCACATCTTCAAATCCATGCTTTCTTCCCAAGCTCAATTTCTTGGAAACCCCCGCGATGCTAAACGGCTGGCAGGGAAAACCGGCACAGAGAATGTCATGAGGGGGAATATCGGCGATGGCCACCTGGTGAATGTCGCCGTACGGTTTTTCGCCAAAGTTGGCCTCATAGGTGATCTGGGAGTATTTGTCCCAATCAGAGGAGAAAACACATTTTCCGCCCGCACGTTCAAACGCAATGCGAAAACCTCCGATCCCGCAAAACAGGTCAATGAATCTGGGGTTGCGGAGTGTGCCGTTACCGCTGACCTGATAGGATGGAGCCTCTTCGCACAACGCATTCGATCGGGCGCTGGGTTTCCGAGACCTTGTCTGCATTTTTCTTGCTTTGGGCATGATGAACCGAAGCGCATCTTACCCACCGGAGAATTTTAGGCAACCGCAAACCGAAAACGTCGGGCAATCTGCCCACGTTGAATTTTTGGCCATTTCAGGCGCAAGATTCCCTGGTCAAAAATGTGGAATTCCAACACGGAAAAATTCAATCGTGGACTTGGCTTTCTTGGGAGGGATTCGCACTGACAAAAGGCAGGCCCAGCAGGACATACAAGGTGGCCTGTTGGCGCGCCAGCGCGGCTTGGGCTTGCAGGAAGGCCACCCGGGCGTTTACCCATCCGGATTGAAATCCAATATTGGATGAAAGGTCCATTTCACCCTTGCGACAGGCAGAATCGGCGGCCAGTGCGGCATCACGGAGCAGGGACAGCCGCTGTTTTTGGAGCTTGAGATGCGAATCCTGAATGCGGATGGCCGACCAGAGCTGATCCGCGTCGGCGATGGATTGGTCCAGGCGCGCCTGATAAGCCTGCCGCAAAGCCTCTCGAGTGGCCTTCTGGATGGCAATCTGGCCTTGATTCCGGTTGAAAAGAGGCAGGGTAATGCTTCCACTGAGGCCAATGGTCTGGACCCCCTCGACAGGGTCACGCCCCTGCTCCACTCCCGCAGTCATGGCCGGGAACTGGGCCAAAACAGCTTGGCGAAGCGATTCCTCCTGGCTTTGGTAACCAGCCTGAAGCGCCAGCAAATCAGCCCGGGTATTGGGCAAGGAATCCAACGCCCTGCGAAAAGCGTCGCGCGAAAGCATCGGGGCCGACCATGTCCCCTTCAGATGCAAAGGCGCGTTGGGCGCCAAACCCAGCAAGGCATGCAGGTCGTGAAGCGTCTGGCATTCATCCAGGTCCAATTGCTGGAAAGCCGCATCGGCATCGGCAGTCGCGGCGAGATCCGCAGTCACGGTCGGAAGGGCCAGATCGCCCCGGCGGAGGGCGTCCGCATCCTGGCGGTACCGCTGTTCCTGGAGGTTTTTTGCGGCGAGGAGGGCTGGTCGAA
>DAIDJC010000174.1:0-5343 GCA_027451565.1 Limisphaerales bacterium
GAAAGCTCAGTGCCAGCCCTCCTCATCAATGGGGATTGATGGAGAGGGAGAAAAGGGCGGTGGGTTCAATTGGGTTTTTAAACGATTTCGAGCGCTGAGAGTAACCCGCTCAGAAACCGGAATGCGCCAATGAAAATATGCGGAAATATTCCAGGAAATATTCCAGCTTTGCCATGCAGGGCGGGAAGGGGCACAATGGCGCATGGTTAAAAATAAATCCGTTCTGGCATTTCTGGATGACGTTTATGAGGACCTGGAGCTTTGGTATCCCAAATTGCGGCTGGAGGAGGATGG
Organism: Limisphaerales bacterium; assembly: GCA_027451565.1. Classification (GTDB taxonomy): domain Bacteria; phylum Verrucomicrobiota; class Verrucomicrobiia; order Limisphaerales; family UBA11358; genus UBA11358. Next base: position 295 of record DAIDJC010000174.1, read on the forward strand.
CTATAAACTCGTTTGCGCCTCGCCAACCCTGAGGGTTTTCACGGGAAAACACGGATACCCTGCGGCGGCTGATATTTTGTTGCAGGAAGCCCGATCCACGGATTTTTGCGGGCTGTTGGTGCCGGGCGGATTCATGCCGGACAAGTTGCGCAGGGATCCGAAAGTGCTGGAACTGACCCGGGAGTTTTTTGAAAGCGGCAAAATGGTGGCTTTTATATGTCATGGAGGATGGATTCCAATTTCCGCAAAGATTCTAAGAGGGAAAAGGGTAACCGGTTCATTAGGCATCAAGGATGACCTGGAGAATGCGGGAGGTGTCTGGGTGAATGAGGCCGTGGTGGAGGATGGGAACCTGATCTCCAGTCGCACACCCAGGGACATGGCAGCTTTTGGAGTTGCCATGGTTAACTACTTAAACCGGTGGCAGAAGGGCTGAGGGCCTGCCCGAAAATTGCGCCAGAATCATGTCCCATCATGCCCCAATTGGTGTTGACCATCGGTTTGCCTCCTCAAAGTAAATTAAATTTAAACGAGCCTTTCTGCGGGTTGAATTTGAATTAGGTCCGCCAATGTGGTATATTGTTGGCATTATATGTGTCATATTAGGAGCTTGCTCCAGAATGAAACCACACCTCGTTTTTTCCAGCTTTTGCGCCTTTTATCGCTGATCCTTGTCTTTGCCGTGGGAGTTGCCAGCCAGGGCACGGTAATGACTTTCGAGTTGGACCCCAGTCTCAGTCAGTTGACTTTATCCGGTCTGGTGGATACGGCTTCTTTTGCGCCGCAGGCCTCCGGGGCGCTTAGCGCACAGTATAGCGGCACGATTAAGGCGGATGTGACTGGGACGACCATTCAATTCACGGGAGGAAGTGTGGTTGTGGCACAAAACTCGGGAGTGTGGCAGCCTGGGGTGGGAGGTGTCCTGGGGTTCGCTCCTGCGGTTTACGGAGCCACCAACGATCCCGACCTGGGCACGGGGGTGGGAGCCAATGTGCCGGGAAATTTTGCGGTAAGGTCCCTGCAAATGGATTTGACCAGCCAGGTTCTGAGTCTGAACTCGGGTCAGTTTGATGGTGGCAGCCTGGTCTTCTCACTGGGAACCAACGTGGTGAGCGTGGATTACTATTATTCCTCTCAACAAGCTGAAGTAACCAATAACGGAAGCTCATTTTGGAACGGCGCGGTTTCTAATGCGCAATCCACAGCCACCTTGAGCACGAATTTGAATACGCCTGAATTGGTCATTCCAATTAATGTGACTTACCAGGTAACCACCCTGCTGCAAAATGCATCCATGGTGACCTTGTCGGGGGAATGGGTGGCTAGAATACTGCCGCCGGTGATCGAATCCATCTCCAAAAGTTTGCCCGACTTGCAATTAATCACATCCAATACCGTGTCCCAGACGGTTTTGGAGGTTTCCACCAACTTGTTGAATTGGACCTCTGCATCCTACACAGTGAGCACCAACGGGTTGGGACAGGTGGTTTTTACCACTCCGATTCCGGTCTCCAAAGGGTTTTATCGTTTGAAACAATAAGCCCGAAAAGCGAAATGGATAGGGTCAAGATGCGGCAGGATGTTGGAGAGGAAACTCTTTGGAAAGATCGAAACCATACCCGAAGCGGTCTGGGGAGATTTTTCCAAAGCGTTTGCGCCCAGTAGATTGGGGCAGATTAGCTTTTTGAATTTCTTTTTTCGGGATAAGCCCGCCGTGATCTCCCAAGCTCCACAAAATGGGCTGATTTCAGACCATGGAGCAAGGTTGGGACTTCTACCGAAATGAAATTGGGGGCAGAGCGGATCAGTAGCCCAGCTTGGCAACTTCCTGTTGCAGGGCCAATTGAAACTCTTGCACGTCTGCCGGGTTGGGCTTATAACCCGTCTGTTTGGGAACCAGACCCAGTCTTCCCGTTTGGTCCAAATACCAGTCGGCCCCCTGTCCATCGCTGAAAGTGACTTTTCCGCTGACAATGGCACCAGGCCGGGCGATTTGATCCACAGTAACGGAAACTTTGCCTGGGGCGCCAGTCGGTTCCTTGGGGGTCTCAGAAGGGGCAGGGGTTGGTGAAATCACGCTGGAGGCGGGGGCTTTGGCGGGTTCTGGATCCTTGAGCTTGAGCATGAGGTCATCCACCAGGAAACGAGCCTCCATGTAGGTGAGCTTGATGCCGAATTCCTGCATCAGGCGGTTTTGAACTTCCGCCAGCTTGGCGCCTCCAGAAATCCAATGGGTTACCTGCTGTTTTTGGTCATCCGTTAGTTTCATGTCCGCCATTGTAATCAGGAACTCTTGAGAATCCAGTCGTAACCTTTGGATTCCAACTCCAATGCCAGGGACTTATCACCGGATTTGACGATTCGGCCATCGGCCATGACATGGACATGGTCCGGGACGATATAATTCAAGAGGCGCTGGTAATGGGTGATCACCAATTGGGCGCTGTCCGGGCGGCGCAATTTATTGACACCCTCGGCCACGGTTTTCAGGGCATCAATATCCAGGCCGGAATCCGTCTCATCCAAAATGGCGAGGATCGGATCCAAAACAGCCATTTGGAATATTTCAGCCCGTTTTTTTTCGCCTCCGGAAAAGCCGGAGTTGACCGAGCGCTTGAGCAGGTCCTCGCCGAGTTCGAGCAGTTTCATTTTTTCCCGCACCAGAGCCAGAAAATCAATGGCATCGAGTTCGGATTGGCCCCGGTGTTTGCGAATTTCATTCAGGGCAGCCTTGAGGAAGTAGGTGCTGTTGACGCCGGGAATTTCCACCGGATACTGGAAGGCTAGAAAAACGCCCTCCCTGGCCCGCACCTCGGGGTCCATGTCCAGAAGGTCATGGCCCATGTAGGTGACGGTTCCCTTGGAAACTTCATAGCCATCGCGCCCGGCCAGTATGGCGGCGAGGGTGCTCTTGCCGCTTCCATTGAGTCCCATCAGGGCATGAACATCGCCCGCATGGATGGTGAGGGTGAGGCCCTTGAGAATTTCCTTTCCCTCCACGCCAGCGTGAAGGTTGTCAATTTGCAGTATGGGTGTTTTGGTCATGGGTAAAAAATATGAATTTAAACCGGGGCAGGGAGGTGGCGCCGGGTCGCCCGTCCCGGGGGGAGGAGACCTGAAACCGTTCCGTCCGGGATGGGATTGCATCAGCCCACGCTGCCCTCCAAGCTGACGCCAAGAAGTTTTTGGGCTTCCACGGCAAATTCCATGGGCAATTCCTTGAAAACTTCCTTGCAGAAGCCGTTGACTATCATGTTGACGGCGTCCTGCGTTTCGAGTCCGCGGGAATTGCAGTAAAAAATCTGGTCCTCGCCAATTTTTGAGGTGGAGGCTTCATGTTCCACGCTCGCAGTGGTGTTTTTGACTTCAATATAAGGAAAGGTATGAGCCCCGCAGCTATTGCCAATGAGCATGGAATCACATTGGGAAAAATTACGGGCGTTTTCGGCGCTTTGGCGGATTTCCACCAAGCCGCGGTAGCTGTTCTGTCCATGGCCGGCTGATATTCCCTTGGAAACAATGGTGCTTCGGGTGTTTTTGCCGATGTGAATCATTTTGGTCCCCGTGTCCGCCTGCTGGCGGTTGTTCACCACCGCGACGGAGTAGAACTCGCCCTTGGATCCGTCGCCCAGCAGGATGCAGCTTGGGTACTTCCAAGTAATGGCAGATCCAGTTTCCACCTGGGTCCAGGTGATCCGGGAGTTCCTGCCCTTGCACAAGCCACGCTTGGTCACAAAATTATAAATTCCGCCGCGTCCCTGTTCGTCCCCGGGGTACCAGTTTTGAACCGTGCTGTATTTGATTTCCGAGCCTTCCAGGGCCACCAATTCCACCACTGCGGCGTGCAACTGGTTTTCATCCCGCATGGGTGCCGTGCAACCTTCCAGGTAACTCACGCTGGCGTGGTCATCAGCAATGATAAGGGTGCGCTCGAACTGGCCGGATTTGGCGGCGTTGATGCGGAAGTAGGTGGATAATTCCATGGGGCATCGCACGCCCTTTGGAATGTAGCAAAAAGAACCGTCGCTAAACACCGCGCTGTTGAGAGCCGCGTAATAGTTATCCGTGTAAGGCACCACGGAGCCCAGGTATTTTCTCACCATGTCGGGGTGTTCCCGCACGGCCTCGCTGAATGAGCAGAAAATAATGCCCTGCTTGGCCAGGTCTTCGCGATAGGTCGTGCCCACCGAGACGGAATCAAACACGGCATCCACGGCCACCCCCGCCAGACGCGCGCGTTCACGCAGCGGTATCCCCAGTTTCTCGTAGGTTTCCAGCAGCTTGGGGTCCACTTCGTCCAGGCTTTTGGGGGCATCGTCCTTTTGCTTGGGCGCACTGTAGTAGGTGATGTCTTGAAAATCCACCGGCGGGTATTTTACAAATTGCCATTGAGGCTCCTTCAGGGTCAGCCAATGGCGATAAGACTTCAGGCGCCAGTCGGTCAGCCATTGGGGCTCCTGCTTCTTGGTGGAAATCAGCCGGATGATGTCTTCGTTTAATCCCGGAGGCGCGGATTCCGATTCCACATCGGTGACGAACCCGTATTTGTAATCCTGTTTGACCAGGCTTTCAATCGTGTCGGTGGAGGTACTCATTTCAATCTATCGGTTCTGTGGAGCAGGCGGCACATCGGCCATGCGCTGCTATATCATAATGGTCCACGTGAAATCCCTTTGGACGAGGCATGGATGTGGAATCCTTGTGGAGTTGGACGTCAAAAACCCTGCCGCAGGAATCGCAATAGTAATGGCAGTGTTCCTCCATGTTGGGGCAGTACCGGCTCGCGCCCCTTTGGAGTTGCACCTGGCGCACCAACCCGCATTTCACCAGCGCATCCAGGCAATTATATACCGTGGCATGGGATATTTCCGGCATGTGCCTTTTAGCCCGCATGAAAACCTCTTCCGCCGTGGGATGATCCCTCTTTTGAAGGATCACATCGTAAACCTGCTGGCGTTGGGGCGTGAAACGAAACCCCACGGTGTTCAACTTCTCAGTCAAACTCCGGTCCGTATTTTTATGCCCTGCGCTCGCCATGCTTTAAAAGGA
>DAIDJC010000174.1:5353-7163 GCA_027451565.1 Limisphaerales bacterium
AATTATTCTAAATCCAAACCAAAGCCATGGAAGGATGTGCCAAACGCCAGGCTCATGGGCTTGGCTTCAGCTATCATGGCCGGCCTGGGAGGGCCTGGGCAGGGGCCAGCTTATCAGGCTGGTGGTTGCCAGCCAGGGGGTTGAACTGGGGCATCCTCTCCGGATGTGGCTGGCGGGTTTGCCATGCCCTGACGCATCAAACCCATGAGATGCACCAGAGCTTCTTCGTAGGGCCTTCCGCGTAATTCAGCCAGTTGGGCGGCTCTTTTGTCCAGTTGCAGGGCCATAAACTCCGCCTTGCCGGGCGGGCAACCCATTTTGACCAGCAACCGGGCCAGCTCTTGCAAACGATTCCCGTCCACGTTTTCCTAGTTGGCCGGGATGGACAGCGCGCCAGGCTTCATTTCACGGAGTCAGCCGGAGCCACTTCCACACTGACCAGTGTGATTTTTTCCACCGGACGGTCCCCGGGATGGGTTGGGCTGGTTGCGATTTTTTCCAGGACATCGTCGCCGCTGATCAGGCGCCCAAAAGCAGTGTACTGACGGTCCAGGAAGCGTGGGTCTCCGTGGCAGATAAAGAATTGGGAGCCTGCCGAGTTTGGGTTTTGAGACCTGGCCATGGAGAGAACGCCGCGTGTGTGCGGTTTGTCATTGAACTCGGCGTCTATCTTGTAACCTGGGCCGCCTGTGCCCCAATGATCCTGTTTGGAATCATCCTTCGTGAGGGGGTCTCCACCCTGGATCATAAATCCTTTGATGACCCGGTGAAAACAGGTGCCGTTGTAAAAGCCTTTTCGGGAGAGGTCCAGAAAGTTTTTGACATGTCCAGGCGCGACATCCGGCCAGAATTCGAGAACCATCCGGCCAGCGCTGGTGTTTAAAATGGCAACTTCATTCATGATTTTTTAATGGGAAAATTTTGGTTGGACCTTATTTGACAGCGGGCGGGGTGTAGATCACCAAAGAGGCTGACTTGATGTAGTCCAAGTTTGGGAAATCCTTTTTCAGGTAGGCATTGCCCTCCATTTGAACGCGGTTTTGGTCCGGTCCGTGTCCGTAAGGGGCTCCATCCCCATATTCCGAGTAAAGTTTATCCACCACATCCATGCCTTGAATGACTTTCCCAAACGGGGCAAACCCCTGGCCATCCAAGCCGCTGTTGTTTCCATAATTAATGAACAATTGGGTGGTGCGAGTGTTGGGCCCGGCAGTGGCAAAGGTGATGGCGCCGCGGGTGTTGCTGCCTTTCACCGGGTCATCCATGATGTTGGCATCACGCCATTTGCCGGACACGGAGGGGTCGCCATGGATTCCAAACTGGCACATGAAGCCGGGGACAACCCGAAAAAACGCCACGTCGGTGAAGTATCCGGAGCGGACAAGGTTGTAAAAACGGTCCGCGCCATTGGGAGCCAGGGACCGGGTCACTTCCACCTGGAAATCGCCCTTGGTGGTCTTGAAAAGGACGCGGAAAGTTTCCGGGGCGGTGGCTGTAAGATGCGCGGGGTCCAAAGAGGCTGTGTCCGTGGAATTGGTGGCGTCCGCCGCCTTGGATATCCCAGGCAGCGACAACGCGGCTAAAATGTAAAAAACGCAGAATAATTTCATGGCCGAAAAATACCCGCTGACCCTTGCCCATGTCACGCACGGAATCAGAAAAGCATGAAATGAAAAAACTCATCCTCGGTCAAGGACCGGACAGTTTTTTGATTTCCTCGGGGTTGGTGATCACATTGGTTCCCACAATGACAAGTGGAGGAGCGGATTGCTGGGCGGGGGGGGTGTAAGCCGGTTGGGTGCCGGCAACC
>DAIDJC010000175.1 GCA_027451565.1 Limisphaerales bacterium
CGCCCGAAGTAAAAGATCCGGTTTGCCTGCACGCCCCAACGCGAAAAAGCATCAGCTTCTTCGGGGCTGTACGCCTCAGAGACGGCAAGCTGGTCATGTCCCAGCCCAACGGAATGTTTGATGCCGCTACCTGCTGGGATTTTTACCGGAAATTGGAGCGTTACCGTCGTCCAGGCGGGAAAATGGTGGTGATCATTGACAACGCTCGCTATCACCATGCCAACCTGCATGCGGCTTGGCGACGAAGTGTATCGGATCATTTTTGTCTGCATTTCCTGCCGCCGTATAGTCCGGAACTCAATCCGATCGAACGGGTTTGGAAACTCACTCGGCGGCGATGTCTGCACAACTGCTATTTCGCAACTCTGGATGCAGTGATCACGGCGGTAACACCCTCATTCAAGCTCTGGTCCCGTCCCAATGCCACGTTGCGACGCCTCTGTGGAATTCTTTAACATGTGCATTTATTTATGACGCTGTGTTTAGTAGGAAAAAATATCAAGACAGGACAAAATTATTGCAGAACATTAAAAGTTCCCACCATGGAGGGGTTGTGACATTTAAATGCAGAATTGTTTCGCAGCAATACAGAACGTCGGAATGGAATGATTTTCAGATTGATGACGTTTTGTATTCTCCACGGGTGAATCTTAAGGAGGCCGATTGTCTTGTGGCACTTTATGATCCCACGGAGGAATTGCTTGAGTTTTCAGGACCAAAGGTATGGTTTACCATTGAGCCAAAGTGGCATCACCATTTTCATAGTCATCCCATTGGCAAGAAGTTGATGAGGAAACTGGATGAATCTGAGCATGCCTTTTATGGTAATCCAAATCCTGCCTACCGCGTTTCACATCCAACTTATCGTGGACCAATGACATTTCCGCGGCAACAGGAAGTAAAAGAAAAGGCAATCGCGTGCGTTAACAATTATGGAGGGCGATTTTGGTTCCTGAGGTGGCATATTTGGTTAAGAAACCGCATGATTTTGAACCCGATGGTCGAGCTTTATGGGAATCTTGGCTCTTGGGAGCGATTTCGAGATTTCCCGCGATTTTGGATGAAAGGGCCGCCATTAAACCATCAGAGGACAAGTTCACCGGGGAGTAGTTGCATGTGTGATGAGCATCTTCTTTTTCTATCAAAATTCAAGGTGGCTGTTTGTCTCGAAAATTGTTTGGAGGAGCGCTATTTCACTGAAAAGTTTGTGAATGCGGCCCGTGCGGGCTGCATTCCGGTTTACCACGCTCATCCCAGTGTCCGGGAAATATTCTTGAAAGGGGCAAAGTGGGTTGACCCTGCTGATTTTGATTTTTCGCCATCGAAGACGATCCGACATGCGCTGGAGCAGGACCAGGCCGAGTTTCGGCGCATAAATGACGCGTGGCTTTTATCAGGGGCTGTTTCTGACACAGATGATCAGGATTGTGTGAAAAAAATTCACCAGATACTACGACGCAAATTAATGGAACAGGCCAGGAAATGACTTTAATTGTATTTGCGAAGGAAATCCTTTGAGAATTTTACATCAAAAGCCGTAATGAGGGTCAGCGTAATGATAACCTCCCGTAACCGGTCTGCCGATTTGGCGCGGACCTGTGCCCAGATTAAGCGATTGAATCCAGGACCTTTTGAGGTTTTGATCACGGCAGACGGATGCACAGATGATACAATCAAGGTGGTGAAGAAGGCGCTGCCCGGGGCGAGATTAATCGTAAATAAAGTAGGGAGGGGTTCAGTGGCCTCCAGGGACTTTATGATGCGCGAAGCCAGGGGTGATCTGGTGTTGGCTCTGGATGATGACAGTTATCTGGAGCAGGGGGATGCATTGAGGGCTATCGCCACTGACTTCGAGAAAAACCCAAAACTGGCTGTTTTGCATTTCCCCCAAAGGACCGATGAATATCCCGAGACACTGAGCCAAATGGATTTTGGCTCGGCGCGGTTGACGCGCACTTTCGCAAATTCAGGGGCCGTTCTCCGCCGGGATGTGTATCTTTCGCTTCCAGGTTTTGAACCGCGGTTTTTCCACATGTACGAAGAGCCGGATTACGCACTGCAATGCGTGGCGGCGGGGTTTGAGGTTTTGTATAACCCGATACTCACGATTCGGCATTATTTTTCAGGGGCGACACGGAATGAGATGAGGAATCATCACCGGCATTCCCGGAATGAACTGTGGAGTGTCTGGTTGCGCTGTCCTTTTCCGCAATGTTTGGCAGTTGGAGCCTATCGGTTGCTTTCGCAGTTGGGATATGCTCGTAAACGAGGGTTGGGTTGGGTATTGAGGGAGCCTGTTTGGTGGTGGCAGGCTTTGCAGGGAGCGGGATTCTGTTTTAAAAACCGGAGGCCCGTTGCATGGAAAATGTACAGGAAATGGCTCAGACTCGGTTGATTCCTCTGGTATAAAAAATGCTGATCCCCTGCAGGGTGTCGGCCATTGCGGCACTTGTTTAAAATGTGTACAAAGATTCTTTTGAAATTCAGGGGATTGTGCCGCATTACTGTGGGCCTTAGCCTGTTATGGGGATGGGTCCATTTTGGTGCGTGGTGTGGACAGGCCCAAACTTCGTTAAATGTCGCCAATTTTGGGGCCGTCGGGGATGAACGCCAAGTTTGGGTCAGGACAGTGGCCAGTTCCACCATCGTTTCGTTTACCAACAGTTTGAGCAGCGCGGATATTGGAAAAACAGTGATGCTTTTTGGTGTTGGCGACCTGAATGTGGGAAATAATGTTAAAGGGGCTTACGTGACTAATGCCCAGGATTTAATTGCGGTCATCGGGAACATTGCCAATGGAACAAACGCGGTGATTTCCGGGGATATTCCACAAGTCACGTCGAATGGTGTTTATTGTATCTACGGTAAAAACAATTCAGATGCGTTTCAAGCCGCTGTCAACGCAGCCCAGGGGACCAACACAATCATCAATATTCCTATTGGGAATTACCTTCTCATACCGGATTGTCAATACACCAATTTTAACAATAATCTTCCGAATGTTAACTATTTTGCAATGAATTTTTGCCAGGGCATAATCTTGCGCAAAGGAGGCATTCATTTTTTGGGGGCAGGTGTCGGGAAGACGGTCCTTGTGGCCGATGGAGCATTTAAAAACCAAGGCGGTTATTGCCTGCGCGGCGGCATTTTTAATTGCATTGGCCCGGTTGCAAACAACTACCCCCTAATTTGGGAGGGATTGACTTTTGACGGCGGTATGCCAATTGCTGACACGGGGAACGAGGGAACCCAGCCGGCGAATCCAATTGATGGACAAGGCTGGGATGGATCCTCATACGCCGGTTTGGATTCTGGCATTCAGCCGCTTCATCTTTTCAAGGAATTCAATAATTGCGAGTTCCGTCATTTTCGGGGTGAGATGATCAAAGGCGTTACCGGCTCGGCGGAAAATGAGTCAATCCTTGTCACCAATTGTTTTGCCTGGGATGGCAACGCAACCTTTTTTAACTATAATTTTGCGCACACGATCACAGGCTGCACTTTTTCAAATATGTACCAGGTTGAGGAGTTTTATTTGAAGTACCCCACTAATTATCCGTCCTATTTCATCAACAATCTAACAACCAATGTATGGCATAATCTTATTTCTTTAAACGGCGGGACACTGACCAATGAGCCGTATGTCATATCCAACAACGTTTTTTACTGCCAAAATAATGGAAATGCCATTGCCACATGCCCAGCTAGTTCGGTTTTGATTGTCAGTAATCAATTTATCGAGCAGCCAGGGGCTTATACGGTCGCTTTAGAAATTGGGGAGGCTGGGGCGCAACCGGGATCGCCGGATGCGTTTAACACCAATATCATTATCAGTGGCAATTCGTTTCTAAATAGTTTCTATTCGCAGTTTCAGGTCGGAGGTGGTGTCGGTCCCGCTGACCCCAATCGTGCTGAAAAGGTAATTTTTAATGGAAATAGCATCAGCAATGCGAACGGTGGTTGGAAATTCTACGTTGATTGGGGTTGGTCCTCTGGCATCGAAATCGAGTCAAATAATTTTAATGGTGATATTTTGTACATTCAACAGTCCGCATCAGGACCTTACGCGTTTATTTCTACAAACAATAATTATTGGACTTATCAGTTGTGCGACGGCGGTGCGGGAACTAATATAAATATTAGTTATGGTGGTGGGCCAATGCAATGCTTGACTTATCATTACAGCACAAATGTCACATTGGAGCTTTCGGATGCCGACTCCAACAGCATTCCGGCTGGCGCTCAACTTGTTGTGACAAATGGAAACTGGAGCAATGCCAACATTCCGATATGGTTGAATAGCGCCCGTACCGTGGGGCCGATCATTATTCCGTGGGGCAAAGTGATGGTGTTTGACTGGACCAACAGTCGGTGGGTGCCTGAGCTTAATGGGGGAAATGCACCTCCTACTGTATCGAGCATAAGTGCAAATCCGACGGGCATTTCCACAAATGGCGGTGTTCTGATCGTGAATCCGGGGCCTCTTCAGCTTTCGGCCCAAGCTTTTTCGGCAGCGAATGATTCTTTGACTTGGCAATGGACACAAGTTGTAAACGGGGGGGCGGCATCGGTTTATTCCCAGGGTTCAGGTTTGAATCCGAGCATGAGTTTTACAAACACTTCCGCGATGATTGGAGCCACCAATGTGTGGACATTGACTATTACGGATCCTGGTAACGGCTACTCCGTGCAGACGCAAGCGGTTGTGGTGGTCGTGGCGCCGGTTTCCAACCCCACAAACCAACCGCCCCCGCAGACACTGAATGTCACCAATTATGGTGCGGTGGGTGATGCGGTGCAGTGCTATGTCAACACCAGCTCCAATTCGGTTTTGGTCACCACCACCAATATCCTTCCGGCATCTTGTGTCGGGGATGCCATAGAGATTTTTGGCCAGGGCCAAAGCACCTATGGAACCAATTCCTTTGGAACGGTCGGGTATGGCAACCAGGATCTCATTGCCAATATCACCAGGGTGATTCGTGGGACCAATGTCTATATCTCTATTCCGGCTCAAAAAAGTTCCATCGGGGCCTTTGCCACCTACGGTCACGATAATAGCGCCAACATTCAAAGCGCCATGGCTGCCGTGACCAATGCCAATGCCGCGATTTACTTTCCCTCAGGCAACTATCTGGTTTTGGCCCGTGCAACCTCGCCGGGGTATGGAAATTTTGGAATTGGATTGAATCGGGGCGGTTTGGCCTTCACGGGGGATGGTCCTGACAAAACCACATTGATCAGCCAGGGGGCCTGGACTCTGCAGGGCGGCAGTGCCTGGCGCGGCTTTTTGTTCGAGGAAAACCCGCCGGTCACCAACAATTTGCCGTTCATCATTGAGAACATGACCGTGGATGGCGGGGTCCAGCAGGGCAACACGGCCCTGCACGGCTACCCTGCCAACCCGGTGGATGGTCAGGGTTGGGACCTCACCCATGACGCATTTCTGGTGGCAGCCTCTGCACCCGATGTGACGTTCAACCAGATGATCTGGACCAACGTGGTGTTTCAGCATTGGCGCGGTGACATGGCAAGAACCTTGGACCAAGGCAAAAACGCCAATCTCCTGGCTCAAAATTGTTCCTTCTTGGATGGAAACGCGACTGCTTTCAACCTGGATTTGTCCATCAATTTCACCAACTGTGTTTTTGACAATTTATTCCAGGTGGCTCAATTCTCACAGGCTTACTGCGCCAATTCCTGCTTTTTTCAAAACAATGTGTGTTCCAATATCACCGGGAACACCCTTGAGATTGTGGGCGGAACGGGTGGAAACCCCGGTTTTGTGATTTGCAATAATTCGTTTTACCTGGCGGGCAATGGCTTGAACGGCATCGAAACCGGGCCTGCGGACAATCTGACGGTCTTCAACAACACTTTCGTCTGCCAGGATTACGCCAATGTGGTGAACCTGGGCGCGGCGGCATATCAGGGAACCTTCGACAACAGCAATATCCTCGTCACCGCAAACACGGTGATCAATCCCGGCACATTTTTGGAAATCTCCGGCGGATCCTCCGCAACGGACCCTCAGCGCTCAGAATCCGTCATCGCCTCGGGAAACGTGCTGCAAAACCCGGATTTTGGCGTCACCCTGTTTTTGGATAGTGGATGGTCCACCAACGTTGTGCTTTCCGGCAACAATTGTTCCCAATTCAACAATTTGCAAAATTCAGTCCTGGTCCAGTCCGCTGCGGGCGGGGTGCCTTATGCCGACATCGGGCTGGATAACCAGTATTTTACCCAGGTGCAAAGCCCGGTTGGTGCCACCAACATTCTCAGCTACGGCAAAGGATCCCGGTATTATGCCAATAATTCGGCTCCCGGCTCGGCCTGGGTGATCCAAAACTCGGATGCGGGTCAAATTCCATCCGGCGCACAGGTTTATTTTTATAACCTCAATTCATTCAACATTCCTTTTTACCTGAATTCTGTGAACGGCGGCCAAGTGATGGTAGCCAGCGGAGGATCAGTGACGGCGGCATGGCAGAACAACCAATGGGTTTTGCAGGGGACAAACAGTTCGGTGAATACGCCGTTGGCGGTTTCAGCAATATCCGTCAGTGTTCCCAACGCGGAAACCAATTCAACGGTGTACACCGTCCAACCAGGTTCCTTGCAATTGTCCGCAAGCGCCGCAGGCCCGTCGGGCGATCCCATCGCATGGCAATGGTTGGTGGGAGTAAACGGCGGACCTTTGGCCGCCTATTCCTCCGGCAGCGGATCCAATCCTGCCATAGGTTTGGCCTATTCGACTGCCCAGGAAGGAAACACCAATCTCTGGGTTCTGCAAGTGACAGACACCAAAAGCGGTGTGTCAGCCCAAACCAATCTCAATTTGTTTGTCATGCTGCCCGCTCCGCAAGGCATGCATTTTTCATTTTCTGTTGCCGGCCAATAAGCAAGGACCTTGAGAGGCTGTTTTAAAATTCTGAGGGGGATTCAAGGAGGGATTTTGGGTTCAGCCGAGGCGGAGAGATTCAGGAGCGCCGCAGGTGCGAAATATTTGTAAAATGATCTTAAACCACTTCAAGAGTATGAAACAACCCAGCGCCTCTTATTCCCTCGCCCCGCAAACGAAGTGTGGGGAGAGGGCCAGGGAGAGGGGAGATCGCAAACATTCAGAACGAACTCAAAT
>DAIDJC010000176.1:0-3368 GCA_027451565.1 Limisphaerales bacterium
GGGCAGTTGGGTCAATGGAGCCAGGTGCTGCTTTTCCTGGAGGCGCCGGGCGGCGTTTTTTTCGATGCGTTGCAGAAGAATCCCAATGAAGTCCTTGTTTTGCGGGGAAACCTTCTCAGAGCCCAGGCCCTGTTTGAAGTTGGCAGCTATCGGGAGGCCGTTGCGATTCTTCGCCAGCACAAGCCCGCGGAACTGCCCCAGGATCTTTCCTGGCCGTGGAGCTATTGGTCTGGGCGCAGCCAAGCCGCCTTGGGCTCTTTTCCAGACGCCCTGGCCTCAGCAAATCAGATGGTGGAGCTGGCTCGGGATGCAGGAAACCCTGACAGGCTTGCGTCAAGTCTGGAGTTCAGGGCGGAATTATATGAGAAAACCGGCCAGACGAATGCCGCACTGGGCGATTATGAGGCCAATCTGACCCATCTTGGCGTTCCGGCGGAGAACCAGCGCGAGGCGGTGGCCAAGGTCGCCCAGTTGCTGGTGCAACAAGATGATTTTGCCACCGCGGAGGACCGGCTATCCAGTTTCCTGGCTGGCTTTTCCAATTCACCAGCAGCCCCGGCGGCAATGTTTACCCTGGGCGACATTCACCTCAGGGATTATGGATATTCCTCTGCGGTGACCAACCTTGAGCTGGCCCAGCAATGTTTTGACCAGTTTCTTTCATCTTATCCGGACAGCCAGTATCGAGGCCATGCTTTCCTGGATCGCGGCTGGTGCGGGTGGCTTGGCGGCAATGCTGCGGCGGCTGCTGCGGATTTTCAGTCTGCCACCACAAACCTTCCCCATTCCTTTGACCTTGCGGTGGCCCGTTTCAAACTTGGAGATGCCTTGTATGCCCTTCACGATTACACCAATGCTCTCAAGAATTATCAGAGCGTGGTGGATGATTTCACAGGCGATTCCAAGGTGGTGAACACCCTGGATGAAGCCGCCCTGTACCAGAGCCTGAGGGTGAGCGAGGCCATGAACGATGGAACTTCAGCCAGCCGGTCGCTGGCGCAAATTCTGAAAATGTTTCCTTCAGGAGATTTGTCCGACAATGCCATTCTGCTCTATGGAGAAAATGAAGCGGCCCTGGGGCGTCCTGAATCCGCCCGCGATCTTTTTTCCAGGTTTTTGACCCAGTTTCCACACTCCGAGCTTTTGCCCCAGGCGGAACTGGCGGTGGCCCGCACGTATGAACAACAATCCGATTGGAATTCTGCACTTCAGAGATATGAACAATGGCTCAAGGCCTTCCCGGACAATGAACTGACACCCACGGCTTTGTATGCCTGCGCGCGGGCGTATTATCAAAATGGAGACGACACCAACGCACTGCGGCAATTCAACAAGTTCATGCTTGATTTCCCCACCAACTCCCTGGCCCCGCAAGCCCAATGGTGGGTGGCGGATTATTTTTACCGTCAGGGTAATTTTGCGGGGGCGGAAACGAATTATGAAAATATTTTTCAAAATTCGGCCTGGCGCAATTCTGCGCTGATCTATCCAGCCCAGTTCATGGCGGGTCGCGCCGCGATGGCCAGGAACGGGTATCCCGATGCCACCCGTTACCTCGGTTCACTGATCAGCGATACCAACTGCCCACCCGACCTCGGAATCACCGCACGGTTCGCTTGTGCCGCCGCATGGATGCAGATTCCCTCTCCAGACACCAACAATCCAGGGGCCAATTATGGCACAGCCCTCAGTTTGCTGGGCCAGGTCATTCAAATCAATGCCACCAACAGTGATGCTGCCAGGGCCTGGGGCGAAATAGGTGATTGCAACCTGCAAATGAACAATCTTCCCGCTGCGGAATCCGCCTACGAACAGGTTTTTGATTCCAACGCACCCGCCGCCCTGTCCGCAACAGTTCCCACGCGCTGCGCAGCCATGGTGGCCTCAGGACTGGTTTTTGAGAAACGCGCGGATTCCGCCTCGGGGGTCGAAAAGACAAACCTTTTGCAGTCAGCATTGAACCGCTATTTGGATGTGTTTGACACGAACGTGGGAAAAAACCTGTTTGAAGGTGAGCAAGCGGACCCTTTTTGGATCAAAAAAGCCGGTTTGCAGGCTCTTCCACTCATCCAATCGCTTCATCAGGGAAATGCGGAGGATTTTCTAAACCAACTTGAGAAGCTGCTCCCGGCCCTGAAGCCATCCCTGGACCATTTGCGGTCAAATCTCAACCAACAGACCTGATTTGGCGCGCCCAGGCCTTATTTGACAGAAACCAGCTTCAGGACTAAGCTTTCCTTGCATATGATGGACTCGAATCCCGTGGTTTCGCTTACTCCCTCGGCAGTTCGGGAGGTTCAGGCCCTGCTTTCCCTCCCGGATAACCAGGGTAAATTCATGCGATATTATGTCGAAAAAGGCGGATGTTCAGGAATGCAGTATGGCATGGTGTTTGACGAGGTCCGTGACGGGGATTTTGTTTCGGAACAATCAGGCGTCAAAGTCCTTGTGGATTCAGTCAGTGTGGAATACCTCCGCGGCATGGTGGTGGATTTCAACGACTCAATGACGGGTGGCGGTTTTAAAATCTCCAATCCCAACGCCCGCCAGAGCTGCGGTTGCGGAAAGTCCTTTGCCGCCTGATAAAACCGGGGTCGTGTTGGGGCGACTCATTAAAAATTCAGCCACCATCCCGGAAGGCTCGCCGCTGATGGGGTGCGAATGGAATTGGCAGACCGGCTTGGGCGCGAAAACCCTCCGGGCGGCGGCGCTTTTGCCCTCGGACTTTGTTGTCGCTGTCGTGACAGCCCGCTACGGGGATGCGCCGACGGCTCCGCCTCGTTCAAGGCCAAAATCCCCAGCCGGAGCACCCTTCCCACTTTTCAGACAGGCTCCAAGCGTGCTGATGGAGAATGGCCGGTGTGGCGGACATTTTACCCCGAAAAACGAAATTCAAATGGCCAATCTGCCCCAATCTACCGGGCGTAAACTCGTTGGGAAAATCTCACAAGACCGATTCGGGTAGGGTTTCGATTTTTCCATAGAGTTTCCGCTCCAGCATCTTGCCGCATCTTGACTCTTTCAATTTCGTGTTTACTGGAACGGCTCTTCTCCAAAAAATCCGAACCGGCCAAGGTCCACGACAGGAGTGGGCATGGACGATCTGGGTCTGGTTTTATAATTTGAGGAAACGCAGGAGTGGCCCCGTCTCATCCCATTCAAGCAAGGCAACGGTTCGGTCATCGGCGTGCCCGGGTTTTCCCGAGAAACCTGGGTTTAAATAATGAATGCCGTTCAGGGGTTTCCAAAAAGCCTGGTGGGTATGGCCAAAGACGACAACGTCAGGGTGGTCTTTTTTGATTCTGGCCAACAGGCGGTCATCCGGATGATTGGGGTTGACGATGTGGCGCAGGAGGATTTTTTTACCA
>DAIDJC010000176.1:3378-7125 GCA_027451565.1 Limisphaerales bacterium
GCTGGACTCCATTCACGAAGCGGGAGCCACCGCCGCACTCCAGGAGTATTACGATGTGGGTTTCCTTGAAATCCAGGTCCGGGTCATTGTTGCCCGCCACTGCGGTGACGGGCGCGAGCGATTCCAATTCCAGAATGATGGACGCGTAGCCGATATCCCCGGCGTGGAGAATATGATCCACCCCCTTGAAGAGAGTCGCTATTTTTGGGTCCAAGTAACCATGGGTATCCGAGATCACGCCCACTTTCACGTCTCGGCCTCCTGGGGTTGGCCTTCGCTATCCCCCTCGGATGCCTCCCGAAATCCAGCGGTTTTATCCGCCGGAGATTCCTCAGTGAACACCGCTGCCACGGAGAACAGGGCGGTGAACAAGGCGGAGCTGAGCAAGGTGTTGCGGAGAAACTCCCAACTGGAGGGTTGGATATTTGTGTGGCCCAGCGTGAGGGCCTGAAAAAAACCCAGTATGGTTTTGGCGTAGTAGGAGTCCTGCCACCAAGTCACCGTGGAAGTGATGAGATAGAATAGGACCGCGCCCAGGACGCCGCCGAGGGTGGTTTTAATTATGCCCATGCCGGGGTGGAACCATCTGGCCAGAACAATGATGGCGGCGTAAGCCAGGTAATTCCAAATCAGGGACGGGTCCAGAAGGGGCATGTGGTAGTGCGCGTTCAAGGCCAAATCTGTGAGCAATAGGGTTCCCAAGGGCAGCCACCAACGCATGGGACCTTGGCAATAGACACCAGAGCAAAACAAAAATGCATAGACCACGCTGAAATCCATGGGCATCAATCCCGGAATCCGGGAGATGGCCAGGACTGCAACCAAAACGATTGGTAGCACAAATTTGCCTTTCATCAAATCCATCATAAACGGATTGACGGATTTTTCAATTCTGGATGTGCCCTTTAAAAAAGAGAATGCATGCGGTGAACGTGTTTTGGAAAATGGGTTTGAGAGACTGTCTGAAAATTCGGAAGGATGCTGTTTTCGTGCCCAATCCGGTCTGGCCAGTAGCGACGAGGGGGAGCATGCCCCACGCGGGTCTGCAACTGATTAGCAACAACGCCAGACCGGCTTGGGCGCGAAAACCCTCCGGGCGGCGGCGCTTTTGCCCTTAGCCCGAAAAACGAAATTCAAAAGACCAATCTGCCCCAATCTACTGGGCGAAAACTCTTTGGGGAAATCTCTCCAGACCGCTTCGGGTATGGTTTCGATTTTTTCAAAGAGTTTTCGCTCCAGCATTTTGCCGCATCTTGACCCTTTCCATTTCGCTTTCGGGCTTGGGCTTTGCTGTCGCCTTCGTTACAGCCCGCCACGGGGATGCGTCCACGGCTCCGCCTCGCCCAGGGCCAAAATCCACAGCCGCAGCACCCTTCCAACTTTTCAGACAGGTTCTGAGGGCAGGACGACAGGGCAGGAGAAGCCAGTTTGTGCAAGGCATGGGGCAGGCGCCATATGGGTCAAAGCCACATCCCTCATCGCTTTTTGACTGGCGCCATGGAAAGAGCAGTGAATGGTGGGCCGAAGCGGAGTGGCTTGTCACATGGATCTCCAATAATGATTCCCCGCCCTGAGGTGGCCAGGTAAACCCGGCCAAAAATGCGCGGATCGCCGGTCAGGGAATTGATCCAGCCAAACTGATGGTCTGCATCATTGATCTGGATCCAAGACTGCCCGTTGTCATCGGACCTGAAAAGACCCTGGTGTAAGTCAATGACGCCAAACAAAAACAAAGCCGGCGGATTGTCCCCGGATGCCGCCCTGCCTGCGCCAAAAGCAAACACGCTTTCAACGGAACGAATTTTTTGAAAAATACTTCCTCCGTCAATCCCGTGCCAGAGGCCGAAAGTATTGTCAACAAGCCACAATTCTCCCGCATTTGCCGCTGAAGCATATAGTTTGGGGAACGACCATTTGCCCCATTGCCGCCAGGCTGGAGGTGAGGGAAATGGAAACTTGAAGGCGGTGGATGAGAAGAGGCGGGCGGAATTGGCGCTGGAGAGGATGGATTGAGCAACGGGATCAAAGGCGTAAAACCGGCGGGGATCAACTGAATCCGCCACCACTGGAATTCCGGCTGGCAATCCGAGGCATGCGTGCCAGGTTTGGCCCTCGTCCGAAGACCATTCTGGAGGGAAGCCATCCTTGGTGAGCACAAGGGTTCTGCCATCGGCGGAAATGGCGGCTGTTCCGCCTGGAATCTCGGGTGCAGGCTCGCTGGGCAGGGAATGCCAGTGCGAACCGCCGTCCTGGGACATTGCCACGTGGGAGCCTTGCATTCGCAGTGTCCCGGTGCGGATCATCCGCTCCGGATTCCGGCTGGCAAAAGCAATGCTTTCCGTATTGATGAATCGTGGGCCGGAAAAACTTCCCTGGGATGGGGACCGGTCCAGGTGTTCATGAAGGAAACCGTCAATATCGCCCACGCCGCTCAAAAGATGGGCGCCAGACGGTGGGCTTGCGAGGGTTAGAGGTACTGTTTCCTCCAAGCCCGAATCCCAAAAATTCCACGAGGTTGACCGACCAGAATCCGCAGCCTTAATATTGGAACAGCACCAGACACCGTATCCGGTGGTAAACCACACTTGATCCGAGTCCAGAGGGCTGAAAGCCAGACTGCCGATCCAATGCGGCTTGAGGGCTTTGACATACGGAAAGGCTTTATCATTCCAAATGGCATTGGAAATGAGAGGGGTCCATGTCTCGCCAGAATTGGTGCTGCGGAAGATTTCATCATGCGGATTCCAACGGCAAAAAGTGGAGGCCAAAAGATGGCGCGGATTTTGCGGGTCCACGACCACGGCTCCATATCCAAAACCCCCGGGGGAGGAGGCGGGAGGAAGAGGGGTCACATTTGTCCATGCGTGGGAGGTTTCATCATATCTCCACACCGCTCCATCGGTCATCCTGTTTGGTCCGGGTTCGTTTCCGTAGCTCAGGTAAAGATGCCCGTCGGAAGAAGGCGAAACATGGTTGGGCCGCAATCCCACCGGCTGGCCCGGCACCGGTTCCCAGTGTTGTCCACCGTCCCGGCTGCAGAATAAATTGGTGGATTCGGTTGAAATGGCTGCGTAGAGAATCCCGTGGGAGAACAGAACGCTGACAATGCCGACCGGGTTTGGTGTTCGCTGCTTGCGCCAAAAGCCTGACGTTACGCGCGCCGGGATTGGGACGGGGAATTTCGGCACCGATTGCCATGAGGCTCCGCAATCATGGCTTTCCCAAAGGCCATCGTTGCGTGATCCAAAAAACAACAGGTTTGAGTCATAGGGACAAACCACCAGCCGTTCCCCGTTGAATCTTCCCATTTCATTGCCACCCATCTTGAAGGGCACCTCTGTTTTGACCCATGTAGATCCTTGGTCTTCAGATCGAAAAATGGCCGAGCGCGTGGACTCATAGATGCCCGCGGCCAAATAAACTCGATTGGAATGGCATGGGTCCACCGCCAAGCTTTCAATACCGGTGAAATCTTCAGATGCGAAAGAATCGGTGATGGGTATCCAGCGTTTGGCAGATTCATCCCATCGGTAAGCCCCTCCCACATCGGTTCGAGCATAGATGAGGTCCTTTGAAGCCTGGCTGGTGATCAAACCTGTTACAAAGCCGCCCCCGCCAATGACCGCATTGCGCCATGAATAAGGTTGTTGGGGAGGGGAGTCTGCAGCCTTGAGGCCAAGGCAAGCCAACCCAATGAGGGTGATGATGCACAGGGTTTTCATGGATGCCCATCGCCGGCGTAAGAGG
>DAIDJC010000177.1 GCA_027451565.1 Limisphaerales bacterium
GTTCTTCCATGAAATTTTGGTTAAAGCAAAGTTCAAGGCGACGCTCCAATGAGCGTCGCCTTGCAATTTAAATTATTAATTAATAACGGTCACGACCGCCACCGCCACCGCCGCCGCCACCACGAAATTCACGGCGCGGACCGCGGTCTCCACCACCACCACCACCACCGGGACGTTCGCCGCGAGGACGCTCTTCCTTGGGTCGGGCAATGTTGACGGTTAAGGGGCGGTTGTCCAAGGAAGCGCCATGCAAGGCCTGAATGGCCTTTTGAGCTTCTTCGGGTGAGGACATGGTCACAAAACCAAACCCGCGAGAGCGACCTGTCATGCGGTCCATCATCAGGTTGGCTTCCATCACTGTTCCATGAGCTGCAAATGCCTCATGGAGATCATTCTCTGTAGTGTTGAAGGAAAGATTTCCCACAAACAGTTTGTTGTTCATAGATGACTCGCTGCTTAACTAACCGATTTCTGACTGTTCCCGACTGCCGGGTTTCAAATCATCATTGAACCAAGTTCACTTGAAGATTCACCATGTTCGAAAGGTCAAATTAGTCAACAGACGGCTGAATTTAACCACCTTAAAGTAAACGATGCAAGTCAAATCTGCAGGCCAAATGAAATTGCCAATGATCGGCAAACAGCTTGCTAGACAGACTCAAAACTCAAAACTTTTATAAAACCATATCCTTATTAGACAACGGGTTGTGGATCATTGACGGGCGCCATTTCCTCACAAGCCCGTGGATAAAGTCGGCAGAATTGGGTCATAGATTCGGGAGGCAATTCTCCAGCCCGGATCAATCGTTCCAGAAGATTTAGAAAACACTTCAAATGCTCCAATCTCACCGGCCAAGGTTTGACTGGCTGGCTTTGATCTCGATTCACGGAGACGATAAAATGATAAAATCCTTGAATTGAAGCCACCTCACTGGCTGGAGCCGGTCTCCCCCTTTGAACATCTTCTGCAAGCATTCGGCATTGCAGATCGAGCGTTTTGATGACAGCGCTGGGGGGTAATTGCTCCAAGGAACGCTCAATACGAAGAAAAAAGGCTGACTTTGCGGGTATCATGCGGGATTGGCTCATGCATTTTTATTAATCGGACGAATAAATGGCCTTATGCAACGACCGGCTTTGCCGGAAATCATTTCGTGAGATCGAACAGGCAGCAATAAAACCTCAACCGGGACCGGCTTGTACTCTGCTGACCGGTTCCTAAACGGCTCTAAAGCGCTGGAAAAAACCATTTCCATCATCATCTTAGGCGAAAAAACTAAGGCATTATGCGAAGGGTGACACACTTGGATTTTACCCTTTTTAAGGTAGAAAAAGTGGCGGAATGGAATGAATGCGCTACATTACAGGGTATTCCAGATTGAGGTATATGCCTGTACGGGTTGTCATTGTGGAAGACCATGCATTGCTGGCTCAGTCCCTGGGTTCATGGATCTCCCGACATTCACAATTCGAGCTGGTTGGCGAGGCAGCCGACGGCTTGGAAGGGTTGAAGCTTTGCATGGAGCAAAAGCCGGACCTTGCCCTTGTGGACATTGAATTACCCCGCCTGGGCGGCTTGGATTTGGTCCGGAAGTTATTTCCCCTTTTGCCTTCTCTTCGCATCCTCATCATGTCCGGTCGCACTGACCCGGACACCATCTGGAAAGTCATGCAGAGTGGATCCCATGGTTATATTGAAAAAAATTTAAAGCCTGAAAACCTGGTGGAAGCGCTGGAAAAAATAGCGCGGGGAGGGACTTTTTTTAGTGAAACTTTTTTAAAAGTAAAAAGCGCCATGCTTTCCAACCCTGATGCCTTTCAGAAAATTCTCAGCGAACGTGAGCAGGATGTGCTAAGACTGGTGGCCGCAGGCATGCCAGATGCGCAAATTGCCGTCAAACTGGTTATTTCCACATCCACAGTGGCGGTTCATCGCAAAAATGTCCGGCATAAACTTGGACTTCATAACGATCGTGAACTGGTGGCCTACGCCAGGCAATGGGGATTGGACAAGGCTGCCACTGCCGACCCATCGGCTTGATGGCCATGCGGTGCAGGAAAAAAGAGGCATGTCTTGGAAGGGGCGCGGTCATTCTGGTATTCAGAAGCCGTTCCGGGCATTTGACCTGTTTGTTTTGAATGCCTGCATTCACACTTGGCTGCAATTCGTGCATGCCTTAATGTTAGCCATGATTGTAAACGGCTTACTGAATCCCAGCGTGCTATCGCTGCTGGCGCGCATCCGCCACACAAACGCATTGGTGATTGCAGATCGCGGCTTTCCGTTCTGGCCCGAGATCGAGACTGTGGATGTTTCGGTGGTGGATGACCTGCCCACCGTGTGTCAATTGATTCAAGCGCTCCGTGCCAACCATCAGTTCACCCAGGCTTTTCAGGCCCGGGAATTTCTTCGGCACAACCCCAAGGTTGTTCGTGGAAAATTTGAAACGGCTCTTCATGGCATTCCTACGCGCTTTGTGCCCCACACGGAATTTAAAAAACAGGTCCCCCTTGCCATTGGATTGATCCGCACTGGTGACACCATCCAATACGCCAACACTCTCCTGGTTTCCGGATAATTCCAGTATCCGCAGTTATCATGTGCTCTCATCCCAGAAGGCCATTCTTCGGCCTGATTTTCCACTTGGTGATTGGTGCCGGGATGTTTTTCGGGCTTTTTACCTCCTGCCCTTTGCATGCGCAGCAGGATGCCGACAACCGATACCTTGAAATCTACGAGCAGGTGCAAAAAGCCAACACCTTTTTGGATGAAGGATCCCTGTCCCAGGCATTGGATTCCTATCAAAACGCACTGGTCCAACTGCAAAATTTCAAGCAAATCTATCCGGATTGGAACCCGGATATAGTCAGTTACCGATTTGCGGACATTCAGGATAAAGTGGCGTCGCTCAAAAACCAGTTGCCCATATCCAATACCATCCCAGCCGCCAGGGTGTCCGGTGCCGCACTATCAACATCCCAACCCGCCACCGAAACCAACCGGGCCGATGCCACCATTCTTTTTTTTCAGCAACAAGTGGAATCCTTAAGGGCTCAGAACGCCCGCTTGCAAGCCCAACTTCAGGAGGCGCTAGCCCAAGAACCATCGCCTTCTGACCGGTCCGCGTTGGAGGCGGACGCCGAGGAAATCCGTCTTTTAATGAAGGAAAATTCCCTTTTAAAATTGGGTCAATCCGGCCAAGCTGCCTCCAGCCCATCCACCAACCGCTTTGACCGAAGCGGCAGCGCCGCATTCCAAAACAATGCCACTCCTCCTCCCAGTGCCAGGCAAAACCCAGAGATGCTGTCTCTCTCGAATGAAAACCAAGTCCTTAAACGCAAGCTGGCTTCAATGATGAAGGAAATTGATTTTTTGCGTCAAAAACTGGCAAAGAATTCGGCTGAAAGCCATGTGCCGTCTTCCTCTTCTGATTCCGTGGCGAATGCTTCATCCGGCAGGGATAACTTGGAAAAACAACTTTCAGAAATGGCCTCAGCCCTGGTCCAAACAGATGAAAGGTACGAGGAATCGCTGTTTGAATTGACGCGTGAGCGCAATGCCTTGGCACGACAGTTAATTGACCAGACCGCCCCAAAGCCTTTTAATCAGGAAATTCAAATCAACACCCAGTCACCCGGGGAACCAACCCATGAGGCACCAACGCGCCTCATGTCTGCTTTTAATAACGCAGGCACAGGATTTCCTTCCGGCCCGGCACCGGCTTTACAGGGGCACGCACTGAGTGATTCAGATCCTGGCACCGCAGGCGGTGAAACTCATGGGGATGCACGATCTGTTCAGGCTGCCGCACTCATCTCCGAGGGGCAAAAGAAGACCGCCCTGGGTGATTTCACCACAGCTTTAACGGATCTGCAAATGGCTGCGAACCTTCAGACCAATAATCCAGAGATTCAAAACCAGCTTGGATTGACACTCGAAAGCATGGGATTGAGGCAGCCGGCAGAGTCGGCTTTTTTGAGGGCCCTTCATATCAACCCCCTTTTCAGTCCCGCTCATTTAAGCCTCGCCTTTTTTTATCTTTCCGAAAAACCGCCCCTGGTTCAACTGGCCCGGTGGCATTATGAACAAGCCCTGCGCCTGGGAGCGATCCCGAATGCGGGCTTGGAAAAAAGCCTGGCCTTCACCAATGAAACAGAAGCCATCCCGGCGCATTAACCCTGCCGCCACTGCTTGCAAATGCGTCAATTTTTCCATCAACTCACCCTGCGAGTAACCAGGCGTGGCTTGGTGGATTTCACCAGCCAACTCCAGGGCGTGCTGCGTCAAAGCCAACTCCAGGATGGTATCATGAACCTCCTGCTGCAGCACACTTCCGCCTCACTTTTAATCCAGGAAAATGCCGATCCGGATGTGCGTCGTGATTTGGATATGTTTTTTAGCCAGCTTGTGATGGATGGCGATCCTCGGTTTATGCACCGGGCCGAGGGAGATGATGACATGGCAGCCCATATCCGCACCGCCCTGACCTCGGTTCATCTGGCCATTCCATTCCAAAACGGACAGCTTTCCTTGGGCACCTGGCAAGGTGTTTATCTTTGGGAACACCGCACCCATGCGCACGCGCGCAAAATCCTTATCCACTGCCTCGGCACCTGAAAACATCTTTCTCTTCGCTTGAATGCAAATCCCCGGTCGTGACTGGGATTGGAACTTGCCATCAGGCATGCTGCTTTTTTAAGATGGAGTGTCGCTGGAATTTAAAATTAAACGTTCATGAACCACACTCTTTTCAAGGGCAAACTTCCCAAAATCGGAATTCGACCAACCATTGACGGACGACTTGGCGGGGTCCGGGAATCTTTGGAAAATCAAACGATGGCCATGGCCCGTGCGGCAGCCAGCCTGATTTCAGCCAACCTGTCCTATCCCAATGGCCAGAAGGTCGAGTGTGTTCTTGCAGACACCTGCATTGGCGGAGTGGCCGAGGCTGCTGCATGCTCGGAAAAGTTCTCCAGCCAGGGTGTGGGCGCCACACTCACCGTCACACCGTGCTGGTGTTATGGCAGCGAGACCATGGACATGGACCCCGCACTGCCCAAGGCTGTTTGGGGTTTTAATGGCACAGAGCGTCCCGGCGCAGTCTATCTGGCTGCAGTTCTTGCCGGACACACCCAGAAAGGCCTCCCTGCATTTGGAATTTATGGACGCGAGGTCCAGGATTCCACCGATACAACCATTCCCGAGGACGTCCGGGAAAAAATCCTTCGCTTTGCCCGCGCCGCTTTGGCCGTGGCTCTCATGCGAGGAAAATCCTATCTCGCCATGGGCGGCGTCTCCATGGGTATCGCTGGATCCATCGTGGACCAGAATTTCTTTGAAAGCCACCTGGGCATGAGGGTTGAAACGGTTGACATGACGGAATTCCTCCGCCGGATGGACAAGGGAATTTTTGATCCTGAAGAGTACCAGCGCGCCTTGAAATGGGTGAAACAGAATTGTGCCGAAGGCAAGGATTACAATGCTTCAAAAACCCGGCGTTCGAGGGCCAGCTTGGATTCCGAATGGGAAAAATCAGTCAAAATGGCCTTGATTGCCCGGGATCTCATGGTGGGAAATCCCAGGCTGGCCGAGATGGGATATGGAGAGGAAGCCATGGGGCACCATGCCTTGGCGTCCGGTTTTCAAGGCCAGCGCCAATGGACCGATTACCAGCCCAATGGCGATTTCCTGGAAGCCATCCTGAACACATCTTTTGATTGGAACGGCCGCCGCGCACCCTACATCGTGGCCACTGAGAATGATTGTCTCAACGGCGCCTCCATGCTTTTCGGCTATCTGCTGACCAATACCGCCCAGATATTTGCCGATGTCCGGACCTACTGGAGCCCGGAGTCTGTACACCGCGTTTCCGGGCACAAACTTTCCGGCCATGCCAAGGAAGGACTGCTGCACCTCATCAATTCCGGTCCCGCCACCCTGGACGGGGTTGGATGCCAGCAATTGAACGGCAAACCTGCAATGAAACCCTTTTGGCAAATCACCGACGCAGAAGTCCGCAAATGTCTTGCCGCCACCACTTGGCATCCGTCCATCACGGAATATTTCCCTGGCGGCGGTTGGTCCACCCGGTTTCTCACTCGTGGAGGAATGCCAGTGACCATGGCTCGCCTTAACTTGGTGAAGGGCCTCGGTCCCGTTCTTCAGATCGCAGAGGGCCACACCGTGGATCTGCCCGCCAAGGTTCACGATTGCCTGGATCAGCGAACAAATCCCACATGGCCCAGCACCTGGTTTGCCCCGGTCCTCACTGGCTCTGGCGCGTTCCGCGACGTTTACACGGTCATGAACAACTGGGGCGCAAACCATGGCTCCATCAGCTACGGCCATATTGGGCCCGATCTCCTTTCCCTGGCTGCCATGCTGCGCATTCCGGTTTACATGCATAATGTGGCTGCGGAGCGAATCTTCCGGCCCAGCGCTTGGACTGCTTTTGGAACACAATGCCTGGAAAGCGCCGATTTCCGGGCCTGCGCCAATTTCGGTCCGCTCTACGCCTGAAACCTTGCCCCGCAAAAGATTCATCATTGGATGGCTTGCAGCCATTTTCGCCATAGGCTTTGTCCTGATCGTTGTCCTGATCGGGGTTGTGGCTCTCTTGTCCCCGCAAACTTTTCTCTGTGTGGACAGCGGCAATGTGTCCGGGGATGTGCTTGTTGTGCTGGGCGGAGGGGTTAAAGACCGTCCGGAACTTGCCGCAGCCCTGTATGAGCAGCACGCGGCGCCGCTCATTCTGCTTTCAGGAGCAGGAGACACCACGTTGAACCGCCGCGTCCTGCGCCAAAATGGGGTTCCCAAAGACGCAATTGAGATGGAAAACCGGTCGCTCACCACTCGGGAAAACGCCCTCTACAGCATACCCCTCTTGCGTGCCGCGCACATCCACCGCGCCATAATCGTCACCTCTTGGTACCATTCGCGTCGCGCCCTAAAAACCTTTCAACATTACGCTCCCGATATCACCTTCTACTCACGGCCAGCCTATTTTGAAATGAAACACGCTGGCTGGAGTAGCAAT
>DAIDJC010000178.1 GCA_027451565.1 Limisphaerales bacterium
GTCGTGCCCAGCCCGCCTCCTGATATTCCCAGAACTTGCTGAACAGTTCCTTCATCGCCCAGACTCGCGCCACTTTCAGTTGCTGATCCTTCAACCCGGAAAACTCATCCCGCTGCTCCTGGCTAAAATGCTGAGGATTATACAACCACAGCCGCCCACGCCAACCTACCTGCCGACAACTTGAAAGCACGTCACTCATCTATGTTTTATTTAAATGTCGCCGTTTTGGGAGCCACGAAATTCCCGGAATATCCGAAAAAGCTCGCCAAACCACGGGATTCGCCTATCCTGAGCCTCCCATACAAAAAACATGTTTACGGGCACTTATACAGCAATTGTCACCCCCTTTCGAGGCGGGAAACTGGATGAAGCCGCTCTGGAGCGGCTGATTAAATTCCAAATCAAAGGGGGAGTGGATGGGATTGTGCCTGTCGGCACCACTGGCGAATCTCCGACGGTAAACTATGAGGAGCACATCCGGATTGTGGCGCTCTCGGTGCAATTTGCCGCTGGACGAATCAAGGTGCTGGCGGGCACCGGTGCCAATTCCACGAGCGAGGCCATTCATCTGACCCAGGAGGCGGAAAAGGTTGGCGCTCAGGGTTCTTTGCAGGTGGCGCCTTACTATAACCGCCCCACCCAGGAGGGGTTGTTTCAACATTTCAAAGCCATCGCCAAGGCAACGCGTCTGCCCATCATGCTTTACAGCATCCCCGGGCGGTGCGCGGTGGAGATTGCGGTGGAAACGGTCAAACGCCTTGCCGCAGATTGCAAAAATATCATTGGAATCAAGGAGGCAGGTGGAAGTTGCGACCGGGTCTCCCAGTTGCGAGCTGTCATGGGGCCTGATTTCAAAATTTTAAGCGGGGATGACTCCCTGACCCTCCCTTTCATGTCAGTGGGCGCCAATGGGGTGATCAGCGTGGCATCCAATGTGATTCCGAAGGAAATGTCGCAATTGGTGAAAAACTGCCAGCGGGGTGACCTTCGCCGGGCGCAGGCGCTGCATGCGCGGTATTATCCGCTATTCAAGGATTTGTTCATCGAGACAAATCCCACGCCGGTCAAGGCTGCCCTGGCCATGATGAAAATCATTGAGGAAGAATACCGGCTCCCACTTGTGCCCATGAATCCAAAGCATTGGGACGTGCTGCGCACCACCCTGAAGCGGTGTGATGTATTGGAGTAGGCCATGGACAGGGTGGTCATTACAGGGGCAGGGGGCAGAATGGGGCGGGCTTTGCTCGCCGCCGCAGGGGATATGGCCGGATTGAAGGTGGCCGCCGCATTGCATCGCAAGGACGACTTGGAGGCTGTCCTGGACCATTCTGATGTGGTGGTGGATTTCACATTGCCCGAAGCCACGATGGGTCATGTGGTTGCCTGCCGGAAACACCGGAAACCCGTGGTGATAGGAACAACCGGGCATAATTCTGCTGAATTGGCGGCCATCAAGGATGCGGCAGGGGAGATTCCTGTGGTTTTGGCCTCCAATTTTTCCACAGGGGTGAACACCCTTTTCTGGCTCACCCGGAAAGCCGCTGAAATCCTGGGGAATGATTTCGACCTTGAAGTGGTTGAAATGCATCACCGCATGAAAAAAGATGCGCCCAGCGGCACAGCCCGATCTTTGGCAGGCATTCTGGCCTCCGTCCGCAAGCAGTCCTTGGAAAAGGTCGCCCGTCATGGGCGCCATGGTTTGGTTGGAGAACGCCAGTCATCTGAAATTGGCATCCACGCCCTCCGCGGGGGCGATGTGGTGGGCGATCATACGGTGATTTTTGCCGGACTGGGCGAGCGGTTGGAACTCACCCACAAAGCTTCCAGTCGCGATACCTTTGCCCGGGGCGCCTTGCGCGCCGCACAGTGGTTGATCCAGCAAAAACCCGGCCTGTACGACATGCAGGATGTGCTGGGCTTGAAATGAGCGGCGGGAGTGGAGATGGACACCATGGGCGCCGCTTCAAAGATTCAAGCGCCGGACTCCGTTGAGCTTTTCGACCGGCTTGGATTTCACATCGCCCTGCCTGTCATTTCCCCGGAGAATTGCGATTTGCAGGCCGGCGAGCTGGATGCCTTGTTGGGGAGTCACCGGACAAAATCCAAAAACAAAATTGCCGGCGTCAGGAATCTGTTTGCCCGATCCCCGTCAGTGCGAAAGCTGGCTGCTGCGCCCTCCATGCTTCATCTGCTCCGCGAGCTGGCCGGGCTGGATTTTTTTCCGGTCCGCGCCATCTACTTTGACAAAAATCCGCAAGCAAACTGGCTTGTGCCCTGGCATCAGGATTCGGTGGTTGCCGTGGAGGAAAGGATCGAGACTTGTGGATTCACCGGCTGGTCGGAAAAAGATGGGGTCCATCATGTTCACCCGCCGGCGGGCATTCTGGAAAAAATGGTTGTCCTCAGGCTGCATCTGGATGATTGCGGTGCCGAGAACGGAGCCTTGAAAGTGATTCCGGGTTCACATCGAAAAGGAATCCTGAAGGCGGAGGACATTCTGTGTCACGCGACGCAAGAAGCGGCGGTTGTTTGTGGGGTGGCAAAGGGTGGGATTCTGGTGATGCGTCCGCTGCTCTTGCACGCTTCCATGCCTTCCAAAAACCCGGTTCATCGCCGTGTTTTGCATGTCGAATACGCCTGCATTGATTTGCCCAATGTGCTGCGCTGGTTTGAAAGCCAATGAATTTAACCGAGCTTCAACCAGCACGGGAGGCCGCTTTTATCGCGCTCGGGTCCAACCTCGGAGAGCCCCGCCGGTTCATCAGGGAAGCGCTGGCTCGCCTGGCGGCATTTTCCGATTCTCCGATCCTCGTTTCCTCGCTCTGGCTGAGTTCACCGGTGGATTGCCCTCCAGACTCGCCAGCGTTTCTCAATGCCGTTGCCGGGATGTCCGTCCGGACGGGTGAAACCCCGGAATCGCTCCTGATCAAATTGCAGGCTTTGGAAAGGGAATTTGGCCGGCGGCCCAAGGTGAGACTGAACGAGCCCCGGCCATTGGATCTGGATTTAATCGCCTTTGGCGCCCAGACCCGCCAAACCGCCGGGCTGATCCTGCCGCATCCGCGCGCCTGCGTGCGAAAATTTGTGCTTTATCCTTTGAGCGAAATTGCGCCGGAGCTGATCCTGCCCGGCCAGACGAAAACGATTTTGGCCCTGCGGAATGAACTCGCCAGCAGCGAGCAGGTGGAGCGGTTCGAATCCTTGTACTGAGCGGCGATCAATCTGGGGCGTATCAATCGGGTTCCTCGCCGAACAAACGCCGGCACTCCAGAATGACATAGCGGTCGGTCATGCCGGCGAGGTAATCGCAAATGGCGCGATGAAGTCCGGTGGTTTGGACCCGTTTGCGGGTGGTTTTGCCCAGGACTTTGGGATGGGCCAGGAAATATTTGAATAATTTATCCAATAATTTCACGGCCTGCAGGTTGGGCCCATGGACCACCGGGTTGTAATAAAGATTGCGGTACAGGTATTCGCGCAATTCGCGGTTGAGCTTCCGCCGCGCCGGGCTGTGCGCGATGAGCGGCTTGGGGTGCAAGCGCACTTCGTCAGCCGACTTGACGCCCGCCTTTTTGATCAGATTTTCGCTGTTCATCACCACGTCGTGAATTTGCATGTCAATGATGGTGCGGATGATGAAATAATGGCGTGATTCCTCGGCCAGCCGGCCATGCTTCTGGCGGACAAACCGTGCGGCGTCGGCGAAGATTTTAACCTTTTTCATTAATTGCGTCTCGGACAACAAACCCGAATCCAACCCGTCATCGAGATCGTGGCTGTAATAGGTGATCTCGTCCGCCACGTTGGCGACCTGGGCTTCAAGCGAGGAATTTCTGGCGTTAAAACCTTTGAGGCGGCCGGGGTGGTCGTAGGTGGTTTGATGTTTGGCGAGGCCCTCACGCACTTCCCAGGTCAGGTTGAGGCCGGGGAAATCGGGGTATTTTTGCTCCAATTCCTCGACGATCCGCAAGCTCTGCAGATTGTGCTCGAAGCCGCCATGCCCCTTCATCAGCCGCGCAAGCACGGTCTCGCCCTTGTGGCCGAAAGGCGAATGGCCCAGGTCATGAGCCAGGGCGATGGTCTCGGTCAAATCGGTGTTGAGACGCAGGGCGCTGGCGATATTTCGCGCAATGGCCGCCACTTCCATCGTGTGGGTCAGCCGGGTGCGGAGATGGTCGCCCGACCCGTTCAGGAAGACCTGCGTTTTATTGTCGAGCCGGCGAAAGGCCCGCGAGTGGATGACGCGGTCGCGGTCGCGTTGATAATGTGTCCGCCAGTCGGGCGGCGGCTCCGAATAGGCCCGGCCGCGGGACGCCGCGCTGAGTTGCGCGTACGGCGCCAGGGTAAGGCGCTCGAGCTGTTCCAGTTCCTCGCGCGTTCGCGGCATTGTTCAATCCGGGTTATAACGTCCCCTCTGACCTGGCAGGTAAAACATGATCCCCGCTCCCCCCGCGTGCATCTGCTCGAAATGACGGACGATCCTGTAAACGCGGCACTCCGCCCCGAGGGCGAGGCTGGCGATAAGCATGTCGTTCCAGGGCGGATTGCAGCTTTTGTCCTGCAAGCGCCACGCCAACCCCTTGGCGTGTTCCCAGGCCTCGTCCTTCATCGGCAGGTAGGGGAATGCAAGCGAATTCCTCCGTGAGGACCGGACGATCCTGGGCGCGGGCGCCGCCAAGCTCTTCCAGCTTTCCACGCCCGCAACCGTCCGCCTCATACTCCTCCAGCAAGCTTTTGAGCGCCAGCTTCACGTCCAGCCGGACTTCTTGGCGAAGCGACTCGTTCCAGACGGATGAATCCACCAGTGCCATGATAGCCTTATTTGACCCGGTGCTCGGTCTCCTCATTGCTGGCGGGGTAATCAAACTTTCCCTCCCGCAACATCCGGCCGAAGACCCTCGCCTTTTTCCAGTTGAGGAAATCCATTGCCGCAAACGCCACGACGGGACTGTTTTTCTTGTGCCCGGTCACTTTCAATGACTCGCTTGAAGTGGCGGCATCTATTTCAACGGTCATTCTCATGGAGCCAATAGGATGCTTTTTGAATCTTTTTTATGGATGAACATCATAATTATTGGTTCAAAAGTGCCTGCACGGAAATCCCCCGCAGGGCAAACAGGCGACGGATGGTGTCCTCGATCAAATTATTGGGGCAGCTCGCCCCGGCGGTGATGCCGACGGTGATTTCTCCCGCAGGCAGCCAGTCGCGGGTTTCCACTTCTGCCTTGCGATGCTGGTCGTAATGGGCAATGAGCCGGTCGGACTGCATTTTGGCGGCGTTTTTGATGAAATAGGTGGGCAACACCTGCTCGCCCATCTCCGCGAGGTGGGAAGTGTTTGACGAATTATAGCCGCCAACGACGATCAGCAAGTCGAGCGGTTCCTTGAGCATTTTCTGGAGGGCATCCTGCCGGTCCTGCGTGGCCCCGCAGATGGTGTCGAAAAAGCGGAAATGACTGGCGATGGCGCCGGCCCCGAATTTTTTTTCCATGACCGCCTTGAAACGGCGCTGCACCTCCTCGGTTTCGCCGCGCAGCATCGTGGTTTGATTGGCCACCCCCACGGCCTGCAGGTGCAAGTCGGGGTCGAAGCCATCGGAATGAGCCCCCTTGAATTTCTCAAGGAACTCGTGTTTGTTGCCGCCGTTGAGGATGTAATGGCAGACATAATCCGTCTCGGCGAGGTTGAAAACCACCAGGTAATGTCCGGAGCCGTAGGCGCGGGCCTGGGAAGTGGTGGCCTTGGTCTCCTCGTGCTTGGCCTTGCCATGAATGATGCTCGTGACGTTTTCCTTGGAGTATTGCCGCACCCGTTTCCATACGCTCATCACGTCGCCGCAGGTGGTGTCCACCAGTTCGCAGCCTTTTTCCGAGAGCCGTTCGCGGGTGGTCACTTCCGTGCCAAACGCGGGAATGATCACCACGTCGCCTTCATGAAGCTGCGCCAGCTCGGCCTCGGTCGGTTTGGGTGAAATGATCTTGATGCCGAGGTTCCTGATCTGGTCGTTGACTTCGGGATTATGAATGATTTCACCCAGCAGATAGATGGGGGTGCGGGGAGAGACTTCGGCGAAGTATTTCTTGGCCGCATAGGCCAGGTCAATGGCCCGCTCCACGCCGTAGCAAAACCCAAATTCCTTTGCCAGTTTCACGGTCAAATCACCCGAACTCAACACACCGCCGTTGGCCCGTATTTTTTCAACAATCTCACTCCGGTAATGCGATAATACCTGCGCTTGCACCTGCTCCATGATGTCGGGCCGGCGGAGGTTGACCTTTTTGGGTCGGGCGGTGGAAACAGCATTGCCGGAATTTTCCGTAGTCATAACCAGAAACTAGCTGAAAAAAAGGCCAAAGTCGAGTTTAAACCCCCTTGGCCGGACGCTTGGTTTGACACAAAGATCGTGCGTGGAATGGGATGGATTGAACCCGAAAACCCTCCGGGCGAGGGCGCTTTCTTCGCAGTCGGCCAAGGCATCAGGCTGTCTTCCCATCAGAGGGGGAGCACAGGCAGGTTTTATCTTCCAAGGTATTTCACCACCGCCTCGGTGCGGGAGCTGACTTGAAGTTTGTCATAAATATTGTGGCAATGTTTGCGGATTGTCTCGATGTTCACGGCGAGCACATCTGCAATCTCCTTGTAAAGCAATCCTTTGGACAGCAGTTCCAAAACCTCGCGCTCGCGGGCGGATAACGGATGTTCCGCCTCCGGTGATGGACGCTGATGATGGAAATACTGGACGATTTTTCGCGCAATCAGGCTATTCAAGGGCGAGCCGCCCCTTGTGGCATCCCGAACGGCCTCAATGACCTGCCCGCCGGTTCCGGACCGGCCTTTGAGGAGATACCCCACCGCACCCGCGAGCAAGGACTTGAAAATGACATCCGCATCCTCGTAAACGGTGAGCATGATAAAATGCGTGCCTGGCAATTGCTCCTTGAGGCGTTGAACGCAATCAATCCCCGTCATTTTGGGCAGATTAATAT
>DAIDJC010000179.1 GCA_027451565.1 Limisphaerales bacterium
CCATGAACGGAGTGAGAGCTTCAAGGCATTCGTGGGCGGGATGCCAGTGGCAGGTGGATTTCAGGCAGGGTGAGCAAGGCAGGGGCAGGCGCATAACATGGTCCCACTGTCCGTAGGGTCCGGTGCGCCTGGGGTCCGTGGGGCCAAACAAAGCCACCACCGGACGGTTCAACGCGGCGGCCACATGCATGGGACCTGAGTCATTCGTGACGAGGAGCGTGCTTCTACGAATCCATTCCACCATTTCAGGAAGGGTGGTCTGGCCGCACAGGTTCAAGCTGCGCCCGGGGCAGGCCTCCTGAACGGCTTTTCCCAAGGCACTCTCCGATGCGCTTCCGATGATGGCAAAATGCAAGGAGGAATCCCGGCATGCCAGTTCCTGGACTAGTTTGGCAAAATGCCCCGCAGGCCACCGTTTATTGGCCCATCGCGCCCCGGGCTGCAGGACGATCCAACGGGCGCTCTTTGTGGGCCAGCGAGCTTCCATGGCGGTCGCCATCCGGGGTTGTGGTGCCAGCCAGATGAAGGGGGAGTGCGTGGGAACATCCAGCTTTTTCAAGACCTCCAGATACCAGTCCACCGCGTGGGTCAGCGGCGAGGGGCGCGGCACTGCCAGGTCGTAAAAGGCATTGGCCCCCTCCCGGGAATCGTCCAGGCCCACCAGGAAATCACCTCGTGCCAGCCAGCCAAATGCGGCGCTTCGAAGCAGCCCCTGCAAGTCAATCACCCAATCAAAGCCGCAAGACCGCATCCAACGAATGCTCTCCACCATTTCATGCCAATACCGTGGATGCACCCAGCGCCGCCTCTCAAATCGCACCACCCCGGTCAGGTCCGGATCGCCATCCAGCAAGGAAGCCAGGCTGGAATCAACCCACCAATAAATCTCCGCCTTGGGCAGGTACAACCTGAGGAACCGCAGCACCGGAAGAGCCTGAACCACATCCCCGAGGGAGCTGGGTTTTAGGATCAGGATTTTCAATGGATTGACCCGGTGGAGGATGACGGGGAGACCAATTCAACAGGCCGGCATCCCATGGTTTAAACGAACTGGCAGGCTCCGCCGGGAGCCGCGCATCAACGTCCGTACGCCAGACGTTCCGCCAGCCTCTCCGGAAGGCCTGCTTCGCGAATCTTGGCCTGGGCTGCCGGAATGTCATAATCCAGGCGCCTTAATTCTATGGTGCTGGCGTCCGTGTCATATACCACATAGGCCGCCTTGGGGTTGTTGTCCCGCGGTTGGCCTATGGCACCGACATTGACGAAATACTTCTTAGCCGGGTCCACCTTGAATTTGGAATAGGTTCCACCGCGGACCACCGTATCGCGCATGAATGCCACCGGCACATGGGTGTGGCCAAAAAAACAAACCTGCGTGGTCTGGTACGGAAAACTGGCCGCCGCCGCCAGCTTGTCAAACACATAACCCCAGCGCTCAGGGGCATCCAAAGTGGCATGAACCATCGTGAAATTGCCCGCGATGCGGGTGTGCTTCAAATCACGCAGCCATTTTTTGTCTTCATCATCCAATTGATTCCGGGTCCAATGGACGGCATCGGCGGCATGCGGGTTGAACCCTTCCAAGTGATCCGAGGTGCTGCAATATTCATCATGGTTGCCCTTCACGCAGGGGATGCCCATCTCCCGCACAATGCGCAGGCATTCCTTGGGGCGGGCATTGTAACCCACCACGTCGCCAAGGCACACAATCTGGCTGATGGCTTGCGACTTGATGTCCTGCAAAGCCACCTCAAAAGCGTCTATGTTGCCGTGAATATCAGCTATAATCGCGTATTTCATTTATTAACGGGAAATTTCAAAATGGCGCATTTGGTTCATTGGCTCGCACCACAGCACCTGTTCATCTTGTATTAACCCACCCAGACCCGCTTCGCGCAAGGCCGCACGGTAGGCATTCAATTCCTCTTCGCAACCTTCAGCAATCAATTCCACACGCCCGTCCAGCAGGTTTCGTACCTGCCCGGTGATTTCATAGCCTGTTGCGACCGTTTTGGCGGTATAACGAAACCCCACGCCCTGCACCTTTCCGGTGTAGTAAACCTTCATCTGACGGCGTTTGGAACTCGTTTTGGAACTCGTGCTGGGCGGCACCATCCGGAAATAAAGCCAAATATGGGGCTTGGAAGCAAACCTTTTCAGCTTCAAACAGGGGGAAAAGGGCGTTTGAGAGGGGCTTGGGAGGGATTTTGGGGTGTTTGGCAGATTTTGGGGACGGAAATGGCAGAAATTTTACCAATAAATTATTAATAATGTTTGACGCAAAAGGTTTTTTGCCATAATTCATGTCGCTCTGCCTTAAATACTGTTTGTACCAATGCGAAGGAGTGGATGGCACTCCGCAGTGCAAGCAACGGAGGCAGGACTAGAATGTTGAACATCAAGTCATTTTTGACCATTGATTTTGGGGCGGGCAGCTTGAAGCTGGCTGAGTTTGAAATCAATGAGGAAGGCGGGCTTTGCCTGAAGAGTTTTATTATTCAACCTCTCGGGTTGGAAGGCTCCCAGGAAGCCAGCCGGGAAAAAGCGATCCAAAAAGCCTTGCAGGGGGTCATCGCCGAACGCGATTTGAAGCCCAAGTTTGTGAATGTTTGCGCCCCGGGTTTTCATGTTTTTTCCAAGTTCGTCAAATTACCCCCGGTGGAAGCCAGCAAAGTGGGGCAGATCATCCAGTACGAGGCCCAGCAGAATGTTCCGTTTCCCCTGTCAGAAGTCGTTTGGGATTATCAAATCCTAGGCTCCGCAGCGAGTGGAGAGTTGGAAGTGTTGCTGGTGGCCATCAAGTCGGAAATCGTGGAAGGCCTATTCCGGGTGGCCGAACAGTCCAAGCTCAAGCTTCAATTGTGCGATGCCTCCATGGCGGCCTTGTGCAACTCCTTCAAATTCAACTACAGTGATATGGAGGATTGCACCATGTTGCTGGATATTGGGGCAAAAACCAGCAACCTGCTTTTCTTTGAAAAGGGAAAAGTCTTCTCCCGCAGCATCAATCTTGGAGCCAATGCCATCACTCAGGACTTCGCCAATGAATCCAAGCTGAAGTTCGATGAGGCGGAGAGGATCAAGATTGCCGAGGGTTTTGTCAGCCTCGGCGGGGCCTACGAGGAGCCGGATAACCCTCACCAGGCGGCCATTTCAAAAATAGCCCGCCAGTTTATGACCAAACTGCACATTCAGGTCAACCAGACCATGCAGTTTTACCGCGGCCAGCAGGGGGGTTCGGCGCCCCAGCGCCTCTTTCTTTCAGGCGGGGCATCCATCATGCCTTACACAG
The DNA here is from genome assembly GCA_027451565.1 of Limisphaerales bacterium. Taxonomy (GTDB): domain Bacteria; phylum Verrucomicrobiota; class Verrucomicrobiia; order Limisphaerales; family UBA11358; genus UBA11358. The sequence goes on from DAIDJC010000179.1 coordinate 3,293, forward strand.
CCCAGTTTTTTGCGGAAAAACTCAACCTGCCGGTGGAATACTTCAACCCATTCCGAAATGTGCAGATTGATTCCTCCGTGAATTTGGAGGAGTTGTCGCGTGTGGCGCACTGTTTTGGCGAGGTGGTTGGATTGGGCCTGCGCAACCTGGCCAATTGCCCGGTGGAAATGAATTTAATGCCGGAAAGCACCTTGCGCTGGCAGGCTTTGAACGAGAAAAAACCCTATCTGGCAGCCACGGTTTTCAGCCTCGTTCTGGTGGCCTTTGCAGTGGGTTTTCTGTTTGACCAATTGGCGGGCAGCAAGCAGGCGGAGATTGACCGGATTCAGCCGCAGGTGGATGCCGCCCAAGCCAAGGCAACTTCCTTTAATCAATCCTACAAAAATCTTCAAAATGCCAGAAATTCCGCCGAACAAATCGCTGATTTTTTGCAGGATCGCTATTATTGGGGTGATTTTCTGGCGGACATGAGGCTGGCTCTGATCAATGCAGAGACTCAGGTGGCGAGAAAACTGGGTGCTCAAAAGCCCGGAGTGCAGGTTGGGGTGTGGGTCGAAAAAATGACCACCGATCCCAGCCTGGCCGGCTCGGTGACCCTCGGGATAGGCGCTCCCCCCCAAGGCGCTCCCCCTCAAATGGGGATTAATTACCAAGTCCCGGTACCAGGGGCGATGCCCGGCATGCCCGGTGCGCCTACGCCTGCTCCTGTGCCTGGCACGGGTTCCAGCTCGAACACCAACGCCGTTACCCTGTTTTGCAGGGCGGTCAGCCTCACCAGTGTGGATCCTTCGGCCAACCCGGAAATTGCCTACGCTGTGGGGGACGCCATTAGAAGTTCGCACTTGGTGGACCCCAAGTCCACCATGGTCGTGGGCCAAATCACCACGGATGATGCCACCGGAACATTCTCATTCATGGTGAATGTGACTCCTCTGAAACCATTGGATTTTTAATATGGGCTGGATAAAGCGAAATTTATTTTTTGTCGTTGGCGGTTCCATTGCTTTGGTTTTACTGGGAGGCGCGGGTTTTTACATCTATCAAGGGTGGTCCAAAAATTCAGATGCCTCAGGCAAGCTTGCAGATATTTACAGCACCCTGAAACAATTGGCTGATGAAAAACCTGGTCCAGGCGTCAATAATTCACAACTGGCCAAGGACCAGGAAAAACAGGTTAAAGACTGGATTCAATCCACCCGTGGTTATTTTTTGCCCATAAGCCCCATACCAGATGGGAACGTCACCAGCGAGCGCTTTGCCTCAGCATTGCGACGCACCCTGGCCCAATTGACCAAGGATGCCCAAGCCAGCGGGGTCATGCTGCCGCCCCAGTATAGTTTTTCCTTTGATGCGCAAAAACCGCTGATGCAGTTTGCCGCCGGCAGTTTGGATCCTTTGGCCCAACAGTTGGGAGAGGTCAAAGCGATTTCCGAGCTGATTTTTTCCGCGCAGGTCAATTCCTTGGACTCCATCCAGCGGGTGCACGTGTCGGATGATGATATCAACGGGCCGCAAAGTGACTATGCACAAGTGCAGCCTTTCACCAACGACATGGCCATCCTGACCCCCTATGTGATTTCGTTTCGGTCATTCTCGCCTGAAATTGCCAAGGTCCTTTGTGGCTTTGCCAATTCATCAAATGAATTCATCGTGCATTCGATCAACGTGGAACCGGCATCCAACGACGGGGGGACAGATCAATCGGTGCCACAGGGCATGCCTACTGGTGCTTACCCTAATCAGATGCCGGGCATTCCCGGCAATCCGGCTTATCCAGGATACCCGCCTGCCACGCCGGGCTATCCGCCCGCGCTGCAAGGATATCCCGGTTACCCGCCTGCCACACCCGCGACACGGGGGCCGGCTTCGGCCCGGGGCGGATTGCAGACGGTGCTCAAGGAGCAATTGTTGCGCGCCACATTGGAAGTGGAGATTGTGAAGCTCTTGCCTAATAACTAAATGGACTTCATCAAGAAAAATTACGAAAAAATTCTGTTGGGCATCGTTTTGGCGGGCCTGATCGGGGTTCTTATCTTCATGTTTTTTTACATCAGCGCCGATCACGAGGCAATGGTGAACAGTTCCAATGGCTACATCAAGCGCACGGCCCCGCCGTTGCCGGATTTGGATCTTTCGGTGGAGTCCCAGGCCCTTGCCAGGGTTCAGGGGAATTACACCTTGGATTTCAACACCACCAACAAGCTTTTCAACAGCATGGAATGGCAGAAGGCGGCGGATGGATCGCTGATCAAGATCAGCAATGGCAATGAAATAGGCGCCGGCGCAGCCAAGGTCACAGGCATCCACCCACTCTACTTCAGGTTGTCCTTCGATGAAACCATGACCAACGAATTTGGAGCGCGTTACCAGGTCTATGTTGAAAAGCAGGCAGAAAAACAGCTATATAAACGCCGCCCCGAACAGCATTTCGTCTCTGTCGGGGATAAAAATGATGCCTTTGAATTGATGAGTGTCTCCGGCGATCCCTCCAATCCAAGCGCTTTGAAGGTAAAATTGGCTGATACTGGCGAAATCGTGACCGTTTACCCGGGCAAACCCTATCAGCGCGTTGATGCCTATTCGGCGGATTTCAGTTACGCTCCTGAAAAAAAGGTTTTCAATGGAAAGCGAGTGGGCGATTTGGTATCATTTGCCGGAGTGGATTATCTGGTTCAGGATGTCAACCAGAATGAATTAGTTTTAGAGGACCAATCAAACCAAAGAAAATACACGTTGCCATATTCGCCCTGAGCTGGCATATTCCACCTTTACCAACAGCTTTCTGACGAACCCGATTTTGCCATGATTAAAGTAACTTGTTTTGCGTTCGGATTATCCGCGCTGCTTTTGATTCCATCGCTTGCCCTGGCCCAAGGCACCCCCATTGACATGGCCGTGCATCAATCAGTGGAAAACCAGGCCAATACGATCGTTCTGAGGCAGAAGTTGGTCGAAGCCCAGTCCATTTACCAGCGGGGAGACATTCTCGGCGCTGCCAAAGCTTATCAGGAGTGCGTGGATTTGTCCCAGCAGATTGGTCCGGGCATTGAGACCGAAACCGCCCAAGCCGTGGCGGGCCTAAGCACTACCTCCATGTTGCTGGCTCAGGATGCCCAAAGCCGTGGTGATTATCGTGAGGCTCAGGTTCGGGTGAACGCGGTGCTCAAGGCGGACCCAACCAATCAGGCTGCGATTGCTTTCAAACAAAAAAACGATCAGATCCTGGATTCACTCAAAGGCAAGCTCCCCTCGCCAGCCATCATGGACGAGGTGCCCCAAATTGCCTCCCAGAAAGTGGATGCGGCCACCATGGTGCAGGATGCCAAGGTTTTGTACGAAATGGGCAAACTGGATGATGCGCAGCAAAAGCTTCGCGATGCCTTGAAATTGGATCCTGAAAATCGTGCTGCCTATTATTATCTCAATCTGATCGGAGAGGCGAATTATGCCCGCAATTCCGCTGAGCACTCCCTCGATTCACGTTTGCGGATGGACCAGGTGGAAAAACAGTGGGTTTTGCATAAGTATAAGGCTATTCAGAACGAAATATCGGCATATAGGAACACCAACAAGCAAAGGGTTGGCGAAATTGAAACTAGGGCTAAAACGACAGACACCGAGCTATCGCTACTAGAAAAAGACATTATGGAGTTTGAAATACT
>DAIDJC010000180.1 GCA_027451565.1 Limisphaerales bacterium
CGTGCCGTGAGACAATCCCTCGAGAGGACGATCAATGAATGATCCCAAGTGAAAACGTCCGACCAACTCCCCGGCATTGGCCTCAATCCGGGCTGGAGGCAGGTGAAAAAGCTGGCCCACAAATCGAAAAAACTCACGTCCGGTCAATTTATCATACAAAAATGGAAAATCGGGCACGTAGGCGAGTCTCCTTCGCGCCTCCATCGGCTGGGTCTGGATATCGTACCCGCATATGCGGGCAGTCCCGGATGTGGGCTTGATCAGGCCTGTGATCATCTTCATCAAGGTGGTTTTGCCTGCCGCATTCGGGCCCAAGATGGCAAAAAATTCCCCTCGCGGTATCGTCAGCGTCACCTGATCCACAGCCTTCAAGTCGCCGTAATTTTTTACAAGTTGATCGAGTTGTATCATGGCCGGTTGAGCTCGTCTATGATCGCGGTGATATTGTCGGGCAGCCGAATGCGGAGAATCTCGCCCAGGGTGCTGACATCCACCGATATCTCATGACCCAGCACCGTGGTTTCCAACCTGTAAACCGGCACATACTCATTTCCTATTTTTAAACGGGTTCTGCGTGCCGTGCATTCCAATTTTTGGTCCGTGGAGAAGCCGGGCATCCCCGTCAAATCCAATCCATCCAGTAAAAAATCCGCCACATCCGCGTCAAAGACCCGCACCAAAGCTGCGGGGTTTTCAAGGGTTTGAAAGGGAATTTCCCGGTCCAGATCCCCACCGGGCCCATTGACCCGCAAATGAACGACCTGGTTTGTGGAACGAGAGTGAATCTCCACCGTGGTTTGACGAGCGGTGATCTTGAGGTTGATTTCCTGCCATTTGCGTTGCAGGTTGAAAGTAACGTGCCCATCAAACTTGAGGCGGTTGGTGAAGTCGCCCAAGGCAATGTTCCCCGCAAAATGCAATTGGTAACCCGCCCCCAGCACAAATCCTTCCGGGGGCGGCTTGTTGTCATCCATGGTTGCCATTTGCTGGCCCACGCTTGTGGACAACTCGCAATACCCTGTCCTGTCGCTGTTTTGGTAAACACTCAGGGAAGAGGAATCCGGGGCAGTGAGGATTTTTCTCCAAACCAATTGTAAAGGGACCGGCATATCCCCGCCCTGCGAACCGTATTCCATCTGCCATAGCAGGCCGTTCATGGTCAACCAAAAGGCGGCCACCAGTAAAATGGAAAAACGCCGGATCATGGTTCCTCAAGGTGGGAGTATTAAAACCTGCCCCACATGCAGTTTCCGGGGATTTACCTTGGGATTGGCATCCTCCAATGATGTCAAGGAAAGCCCCTCTTTTCGGGCAATTGCGGCCATGGTTTCGCCGAATGCAACCGTGTGAAAATGCCGCCTGCCACTGAGACTGGTTTGCCTTGCGCTTTTTGTTTTAACTGTCTGAATTCCAGATTCTTTCGCTTGTGTTGTCAATTGCTGGCCCGAGGATGAAGGAGTCACCGGCGCACCTGCATTGGAAATATCATCAGGTGAAGCGCTCAGTGTGGCTCCTGAATTTTCCTGCCCGCTTTGAACGGCTGGTTGAACCGGCGCGCCATTGGCACCCACCAGGCCGGCTGTTTTCAGGGAAAGATAATAGGCGCTCCACGCTCGCAACTGGCCTGTCAACTGGTCCACTTGAGCCTGCAATTGATGATTCTGGATCACCAGACTTTCCATTTGCTTTTGTATGGCAGGAGCATCCGGCAGGCCAATCTCGTCCGAGGCAAGCAAAACCTTGCAACTGTGTATGCGGGCATTGATCACATCCCGGTTTTTTGCGTCCGGCTCCAGTTTCAGGTATTCCTGGTAATGATAAATGGCGGCGGCAGGGTCCGGATATTTGGTGTCATACAATTCCGCCAGGCGAAAATGGGCGGCAGCAGAATGCGGGTTGACCTCCAAGGATTCTTGGAAAGCTTCGATTGCGCCTGGCCAATCCATATCGTTGTAACAACTGTTTCCAAGAACATAATGAGGCTCCTTTTCCTCATCGCCCTGGTTGGAATCGCCCGCGGAACAACTGGCCGTTGCGGCCAATCCCGCAACAACCATGATCATCAATCCCATCCGGGCCCAATATGCCATGCACTAAGGGTAGGCAAAAACCGGGACTGGTGCAATCGTGCGCATGAAATCTTCCCAGGCTTTCCAAGAGCTTTGAGCGAAGCCCCCTGAACCCTGACGGGAACCACCCCAAAAAGCAGGCGCAGGCATCACACCTGCGCCAATCTTTTGCCACGAAAACACCGACATGGCCGCCTAGCTGGGAAGCTGGCTGAAACCTGATGCCTCGTCGCTACTCAATCATAACACACTCCAGCGATTTCTGCACAAGGTATTTTCAGCTAGACCGCAGGTGATCTTTTCGAGTTGGAAGGTTAGGGCATGGACGGAAAAGAGGTGGCATTGGCCGACAAGGATTTTTGGACTTGGGCGAAGCTTTGGCGAAAGTGCAGGTTTGCCAAACCTTGTAATATTGAGCCGCAACGAAGCCCAAGGCCAAAAAGACCGTCCCCCATTCCTACCGCGTCCGGAGCTGCATGTTTGATGGAAATGGTCTAAAAGATCCAAGAGGGAAAGCCGGCATCTTCCAACCCCTTCGTTTGAAGCCTGAAGCATTCGTTGGGAAAGCGCCAAACCGCCTCAATTTTTTCGGGCTATTTTTTCAGGCTTGCCTGTTTGTTGATTTGCGATAGATTGTCTCCCAGAGTTTCTGGGCGCGAGCGTAGCTCAGTTGGTAGAGCATCACGTTGCCAACGTGAATGTCGAGGGTTCAAATCCCTTCGCTCGCTCCATTTTTTCCCGGGTAAATGTGTGTATTCCTCTTTGTATGTATTCCTCTTATCCCGCAAGGGGTTTTTTCCAAAATGATTGAATACCACTGGAAGGAATGCTCCTTTGCCTTATGGTGCTTGTGAGCTTTTCGTTTTTTATTCCATTGTCATGACCAAAAGTTCCTCCATCCAGCGCAAGCTGTCCAAAGAAGGATAAAAGATTTTCTCCTCCGGCGAAATCACTGGCTTGCCAGCAATCGCCGCCCATTCCCTCTGCCCCTCAATGCGTTCATCCAAACGCGATGCGTTCACCCGCCAGATGCCTGCCACTTTTTATCGTCCGGAACGGATGCAATCAGGTGCCGGTCCATTGCCCAATGGTGGTTGGGACACAACGCGATTCGTTTGTTTTGCTGTCATTGCGGCTGATGCAGAAGGGAATGAGGTGCACAGCCTCCACCAGGGAAAGCCTTTGGTCCAATAAAACTCGAACCCCGCATGCGGCACAACGGTAATCCTACATTTCCAAAATGGAATTCTTGAAAGCCCCATCCCGACCTGGTGGCAATTCATCTTTTAATTCGCTGGCCGGAGTTGTCTCCATGAAGGGGGGCCCGCCAAGGCCGCCAATTTTTCCCGGTCATCCGGGAAGTATCGGGCACTCAAGGCCCCGCGAAGGATTGAGATTGAGATTTTCGCAGGCCAACTTCCAGTCCAGCAGGTCAATGATGCTTAACAGCAATACGGGCTTATGCGGACGCTCATTCGTGCCATGCTTGTCTTGTCCTGCCGCAAATTCTAAAGGCGGACGAGCCAGGGTTTCCAACTATATATATTGCATCATGAATTCGCCCCTTCGGCAGGCATCCTGTCCACCTTACCGCTTTTGCAACTTTGGCAACCCTGCCCACAGGTGTGTTGAAATACCGTTTCATTACCCGAGTCAATCGCCCTATACGGGCAACGCAACTTTCCCTTTTCCAAATGGAAAATGACCACGGCAATTGTTCGTTAATATCCAATCTCTGCTGTGCCTGCTTGGCTTCTTGATGCCTGTTTTTGAGCTTTTGGCTGTTTGAAGACACCAGAAGCCCAGGATTTGGCCCGGCTTTCACGCGCCAAGCGACTCCGTAGCGGTGGCAAAATTATGCGCAAAAGCATGCGCCGGTCGGCCACACAAAATCGTTGATCATTAGGTTGTCAATGCGATGGTTCACACCCAATTCAAGCGTGACGGCGTGTGCGCAGGCATTGTCCAACCCAACTGTTTGGCCTCACGGCCAATGCTACTGAAGTGGATCGCAACATGCAGATCTTGGTTTACATGTTGAAATCAAGTTGGTTGTGCAAAAAGACCGAAAAGTCACTAAAAGTGCGAAGGACAGGTCACCTGATCTTTGTTTTGAGTTCAATTTAATATTAACCATTCATTTTCAACTGCTTGTGACATATTAAGGACAAAAACGGCGTAAAATTCACCCTTGATTTAGGTGGGTGAAGCACTTCAATTTTTATTTTCAGTGACATTATTGATTAGGTCAAAAGACCAGAGCAGAACCGAAAAAACGCCCAAAATATGGGCATTGCATTTAGATTATTCTTAAAAATTCATTTTAGTGTCCCATTAAAAGACAATTCTGTCCCAATCCTGAATAGTATTATGAATTGAGATGTGCGAGTTTCTTGCCTGTTGAGGAACAACATTTTTAAGACACAAAGCAAAATGAAAATAAATCGAAACATCCAAGCCCTGGCCGCCTTGGTTCTGGCCAGTGGGTTAGTCTCTGGGGCAAAAGCGGATATCACCTACAAGATATCCGATTATTCGCTGGAAAATGCGAACGTCAGCTTCAATTTTTCCGGTGACACGCCGTCCGGACCTGTGGGAACGGACCAGACCATCTTAGCAGGTGGGATTGGAATCACCGCCACCACGCCGACGGCTGGGACCGGCGGCCCCAGTTCTTATGTCTCCGTTTGCACGGATTTTGCAGCGACGCTCTACATTGGAAGCAGCTACACTTACGCAAATCCGGCCCAAATTCCAGACGCGAGTTATGTGCCTGACCCAACCCAAGTCGCAGGCGGGCTTCAGTCTGCGGCGAATTTGTTTTCCAAATATAGCGGCCTTCTGACTGATGGTAAACGTGATGATGCGGCGGCATTGCAATTGGCCATTTGGACCGTGCTTTATGATTCCAATATAAACTTTTCAAGTTCATCCATTGGGAATTCGACTTTTGCTGTCAATTCCAGTGGAACTTCCGCCGGTACTTTTTCAGAACTGAAAACACTTTTGGAATCCATTCCTGACCCCTCACAAAGCTCTGTCGAAATTCTGGTGCCCAGCCCACAGAATGGTTCCAATAACGGCAACTGGCAATCAGATCCACCACAAGCTCTTCTCTATGCGCCAGTTCCAGAGGCTTCAACCGTCTTGACGGCTTCAGTTCTGTTGGTTTCGTTTGGTGTTTGCAGTCTGAGATCGTTTGGAAAGCATCGCGCTTAACCACCCCCAACCATCGCCACCCAACCTATGCGGCCAAGAAACCTTGGCCGCATTTTTGTTTTTTTGTGCAACAGGCATGGCCATGGCAGGAAAATGACCCGTGAAAAAAGGAGTGGAGGATTAGGTTTTTACGAATACCACAATTTTTAAAAACGGTTCACAAACAACAATTTAAAACTGTTTTTGGCCAAAAATGGAGGAGCCAATAGGGCTTGGATAAAGCTGAATTTTTACTGAATTTAAACCAGGCTTCCTTTGCCTTTTCTAATGGTATTTATCCGCCAACTGGTGAGCTTTTTTAATGGATTTTTCATGTCCCAATAAAGAACGAACATGTCCCGTGAGGCAATAGCAACCGCTGGGTGTCCCTGTTAATTTGGTAGGGTCGGTGGGGCTGGACAATTTAAAACTCTATACAAAATGAAAACGAAAATGAATAATAAAAGCATACAGGCACTGGCCGCCTTGGTCTTGGCCAGCGGCTTGGCCTCCCAGGCCAAGGCTGACATTCTTCAGGCATACGATATAGGTTCTGGACCGGGCATTGGGGGGGCTGGTGTTGATGTGTCATGGAACTTCGGTACTAATCCAGGCCAGACAGGAAATGACTCCGGTGTTTTCGTGGGTGGCATCAACATGAGCGCCAGCGGGAGCTTGACTTCAGGAATGCCTTCGTCCTACACAACGGTGTGCACTGACATTGCCAGTCTCATGGGATCTGGGCCCTACACATTTGCGCTCGGACAAAATAACAATTACTTGAATGACAATGACGGCTCCCATTATTCGCCAAATCCGTCTCAGGTGGCTGGTGGTCTCCAACGTGCGGAAAACATATTCGGTGCTAACGTGGGTTCGATTGGATATGCCAATTCTGCTGCTGCCTTGCAGTTGGCGGTTTGGACGGAGTTGTATAGCTACGGTCCTGTTACTACAAGAATCAATTCAGGAACGCTTACGATTGACTGGGGGGGAACTTCTGGTTACAATATTACTGCGACCGATATGAATGGCAGTGTTTTGACTGATCTTCAAAACATGCTCGTAAGTGCCAACAACATGGATACCAATGTGTTACAGTTTTTGCCCGACGATAATAGTGGAACCCCTCAAGCTTTGCTTTACGCGCCTGTCCCTGAGGCATCCACTGTCATTGCGGCATCCACGCTTTTGCTTTCGTTCGGCGTGTGCAGCTTCAAGTCGTTTTCCAAAAAACGCGCCTAAGACCCCTTCGTTCTTCACAAAACGCGGCCAATTTTTTGGCCGCGTTTTTTTTGTTACCGGGGTCAATGTCATGGCTTTGACAGGTTTTCTATTCGTTGCAGCTTCAAGGCAGCCACCGTTTATGGATGAACCATCCGGCTGGCGGTATGGTTCGCCAAGTAAACCCAAAAAAGGATTCGGCAAATCTGTTGTAATTAGCCTTCCGATTTTGGTTCGGCTCGCAGTTTTGATGCGAAGGGCGCATCTCAGTTTTTGGGAGAGTCCCCCTCAGCCTCCGCGTTTGAATTTTTATAAACCTCCACAAACCAACTGCTCCGCTCTTCCTCCCCATCAACCTCCATGGGTGGCGGGAACCGGGGAGGGGTGGCACCG
>DAIDJC010000181.1 GCA_027451565.1 Limisphaerales bacterium
GCCCCCCAAGGCGCCGCGCCTTGTGGAGCCTTTGTAGGGGCCTGTGACTTCACCGGTGAGAGGGCCTTCGTCCCAATCCAAGCCGAGCCAGCGTAGGCCTTGGAGGATCACCTCGACGGCCTCCCTGGAATTGCGGGCGGCGTCTGTATCTTCAATGCGGAGGATGAATTTGCCGCCGGTATGGCGCGCGTAAAGCCAGTTGAACAAGGCTGTTCTGGCCCCGCCAATATGCAAATAGCCGGTGGGGGAGGGGGCAAAGCGAACGCGTACTTTCATGCCCTCAGTTTAATGCTTGGAAGAGGATTTCACGACAAAAAACAACGACAACCATAAACACGAGGCGCCCCGGGGATGGTCCGGGGCGCTTGAAGAGAAAACAGGTGTTTATTTGGAGCCAAGAATGGCGTCTTTGGCCGCCTTAGCCACGCGAAATTTTACCACTCGCTTGGCTTTGATTTGAATCGGCTCACCGGTCTTGGGGTTGCGACCCACCCGGGCTGCCCGGTTGCGCAACACTAGTTTGCCAATTCCCGGAAGGGTGAACGTATCCTTGGCATGCTTGTAAGCAAGCCGGGCAATTTGATCCAGTATTTCCACCGCCGTTTTCTTGGATAGATCGTGTTCTTCGGCTATGAGGGAGGCAATTTGAGATTTGGAGAGGGCCTTGGCCATATTATATCCTTTTGTTGTTTTTTCCGATGTTCATGGTCGAGTCTGGAATTTGGAAAAGCGACAGACCTTATTCGAATTAAAATCTAAAGGGCACAGGGTTCAAGCACAAAAAGGAAAAAAGCCCATTTTTTCAAAGGAGGCATTTTTTATCCTTGGGCGGCCCCGGTTCGGCGAATCAGGCAGACATTATTTGGGATTTGGAATGGCCTCGATCGGCGGAACGGCTTTTAATAAGCATAGATAAGACCAGTTGAAGCCGAAAGCCAGAAACTGCCTCCCTCATTCCCATAAGCCAATACAAGGCAGGCCACCCTGGGTCAGTCAATGCCCATTGTTTTTCTCTTAAAGGTTCAATGTGCGTGGTGCGGGTTCCGGGGACGGAAAAGGATGCTTGGAGGGCTTGACTTCGCATTGTCTTTGCCGAACATGAGGCAGTGTCTTTATTTAACATTCAGAGCGATTTTCGTTATGCCGTCGTTCGAAAAATTTTCGAGGGTGGCATGGGCATCGTTTATGAGGCAGAACAGCACGGCTCCCGGGATTTTGTCAAGCGGGTGGCGATTAAGATCATTCGTCCGAATTTTGCGAGCCAGAAGATGTTCATCGAGAACTTCATAGGCGAGGCCAAACTGGTGGCGGACTTGATCCATACCAACATTGTCCAGACCTATCATTTGGGGGAGACCAACGGGGTGTGTTTCATTGCCATGGAACTGATCCGCGGGGTGAATCTGGAGCAATTTTCCGTGCAATTGGCCGAGAAAAACCGGGACCTACCCAAGGAACTGGCTGTATTCATCACCAGTCGCGTGGCTCGAGGGCTGGCCTATGCCCATTCCAAAACCGACAAAGACGGACATTTGCTCGGTATAGTGCACCGGGACGTGAGCTTTAAAAATGTGATGATCGCCTTTGAGGGGGATGTAAAACTGACTGATTTCGGGATTGCAAAGGCTCGGGGATTCCTGACCGACCAGGAGGGGGAGGTGGTGGCCGGAAAACCCGATTACATGAGCCCGGAACAGGCTGATTTTCAGGTTACCGATCAAAGGTCTGACATTTTCTCGACTGGAGTAGTGTTGGCTCACCTATTGTTGGGGCGCAACCTTTTCAAGGGATCCACCGCAGAGGAATCACGTTCCCGCATATTGAATCAGCCCATACCGGATTTTCGGATTTTGGACAGCCGGATTGACGCCAAGCTCAATGATATTTTGCATCGTTGCCTGGCTCATGACCCGGACCGGCGATTTGACAGCGCGGAACAATTGATGACCGAGCTGGAAATGTACATTTACCGGGACGGGTATGGTCCCACCAATGAGACGCTGGGGAAATTCATCCGGGAATTATTTGGCCAGAGCAGTCCAACCACTTTTAAAACCCGCGATCTTTCCAAAACGGTGGTCATGCCACAATCCTCGCGGAATCGCACTTGAGAAGCCATGCCTAAAAAACCATCTTCTGAGGTCACGCTGGGTTTGGTCCAAAGCGCGACCGTGGCGGATCCTGCCGCAAACTTAAAAAAAACCGTGTCCCTGGTGGAACGTGCCGCTGCTAGTGGGGCGCGGATCGTATGCACGCAGGAGCTTTTTCGGTCTCCGTATTTTTGTCAGAGCGAGGACCATGAATATTTCCGGCTGGCTGAGACCATACCCGGGCCCAGCACGGATGCCTTTTGCCGTGTGGCGCGCAAGCATAAGGTGGTGATTGTGGCATCCCTATTTGAGCGCAGGGCAGCCGGACTTTACCACAATACGGCAGTAGTGATAGACGCGGATGGTTCAATCCTGGGGCGCTATCGCAAAATGCACATACCGGACGACCCGCTTTTTTACGAAAAATTTTATTTTACGCCTGGAGACCTTGGGTTCAAGGCTTGGAGCACGCGTCATGGCCGGATTGGGGTTTTGATTTGCTGGGATCAATGGTATCCCGAGGCGGCTCGCTTGACGGCGATGCAGGGGGCTGAAATTTTGTTTTATCCCACGGCGATAGGCTGGCACCCGAGCGAGAAGAAGGAATACGGGGTGCGGCAGCATGGTGCGTGGGAAACCATCCAGAGGGCGCACGCAGTGGCGAATGGTTGTTTTGTGGCAGTGGCCAACCGGATCGGGCACGAGGTGCTTCCCAAGGTGGGAGGGGATGGAATCGAGTTTTGGGGCCAGAGTTTCATTGCAGGAACGTCCGGCGAGATCATTGCCAAGGCCAGTTCCGACCAGGAAGAAATTCTGATGGCCAGTGTGGACCTGGGCAAGGTTGACACCACTCGCACGCATTGGCCTTTCCTGCGGGATAGGCGGATAGATGCCTATGGAGACCTGACCCGGCGGCTTTCGGATTAGGCCTCAGCTTTACCATTCCCCATGACGTTTCCACCCCGGTTCCAGCGATACATACCCATGGCCGTTTGGATCGTGGCGGTGATGGTTCTGGTTTTTATTCCCTTCAAAATCATCAGTCTGGGCTTTTTGCCCATGGACGACGCCTTGCGCCATGCAGCCAAGGCTGTTTCCGGAAAAACCTGGCAGCAGATATTGGTGATGCGGGACGGTTTTGAAATAGATCCCAGCCCCGGGTGGCAGCAAATCCTGACCTGGGTCAATCCCTGCCAATGGGTGCAGCATTGGGATGGCGGACCGACTGAGGCTTTGGTGCTTTTTTCGGTGGCCAGCCTGATGCTTCTGGTCACCTGTTGCGGCCTGCCATGGCTGCGACGCCCTGAAGCATGGCTTGGCGCCCTGCTGGCGGCCACGGTCTTCGCGCCCGCCTGCACAACGCGTTTCATGCGGGGTCGTCCGTATCTGGTGACTGATTTTGTGGTGATGACCATCCTGTTGATTTGGACGCGTTGTTCCAGCAGGACGCCCAAGCCTTTCGGGCTGGTTTGTACCGTCATGCTGGTGGCCGCTTCGGCGTGGATTCACGGTTCCTGGTATATGCTGGCGCTGCCGGGTGCGGCCATTTTTCTCTCGGGCCGTTGCATGGCAGGGTTGGTTTATGGCGTGTGCTGGCTTCTGGGCAGTTTTTTAGGCTGCGCCTTGACCGGCCATCCCTGGGAATTTCTTTTCCAATCGGTGGAGCATATGTTTGGCGTGTTCGGCCATTTCGTGGTCAACAGGCAGCTTGAATCAGAGTTTTATCCCTCGGATGGTGAGACGGCCTCCGTTCTGTTGGCCCTGGTCTTTCTTTTCTGGCGCTGGCAAACGCCGGGATTTTCCAGGATGACTCTCGCCCGCGTCATGGACCCGGTTTTTGTGATGATGGTTTTGGGATGGGTTTTGGGTCTTAAGATGCGGCGGTTTTGGTGGGATTATGGCATTCCTTCCATGGTTTTGTGGATTGCCTTTGAATTGCAGAGTCATTTTGAGGAAAAAATTTCCCTGGACTCGCCCCGCAGGCTTGCTCTGGCAGGCTGCCTGGCCGTGGCATTGTTTTTAGGTTTCACCAGCGACCGCGACGGGCGCTGGACGGCAAACCTGACCACTGAATACCTTTCCATGGATAACCCGGCGCAGGCCGCATGGCTGCCCGATCCAGGGGGGATCATTTACAATTCGGACATGGATGTGTTTTTTCAAACCTTCTACAAAAATCCCCGCGCACCATGGCGTTACGTCCTGGGATTTGAGCCTGGGCTGATGATGGAAGACGATTTGGCCGTCCTCCGCAAAGCTCAATGGAATTTTGGGGATACCCGGGCTTTTGAACCTTGGGTGCTCAAAATGCGGCCGCAAGACCGAATGATTATTCATGGGCCAGGGGGAGCGCCGCCGCGATTGCCCGAATTGGAATGGAACTACGCTGCCACCGAAATGTGGGTTGGCCGGCTACCCAGGCCTGGTCCCGGTGTCTCCAGCCACAACCCGCCTTGAAAGTGTTCCCGGCCCCATGACGAAACAGCATCCAGTCCGGGTGTGGATCACAGGCTCCCAAGGGTTGATAGGCCGGGCCTTGATGGAGGGGGCGGGGCTTTTGGGTCCTGGTTATTCAGTGCGGGGTTTGACGCGCCAGGAGTTGGACTTGGTTGATTTCAAAGCCGTGGATCGCGAGCGGAACCGGGACAAGCCGGACGTCATTATTCATTGTGCGGCGATAACCGTGGTGGCCCTGGCCCAGAAAAATCCCGAGGCGGCGCATCGAATTAATTTTGAAGCCACCCGTCATCTTGTGGAGCATGATGGGGAAACACGAGTGGTGTTTTTTTCCACGGACCTGGTTTTTGACGGGCGCCGGGGAAACTACCAGGAGACGGACCCTGTGAACCCGCTGCATGTATATGGAGAAACCAAGGCCAAGGCGGAGATGGCGGCGCTGGGTAATCCTAAAAATCTGGTGGTGCGCACATCACTGAATGGGGGGGCCTCCGCCGCTGGCAACCGGGCTTTCAACGAGCAATTAAAGGAATCCATCAAAAAGCCCGGCGCGGGAATGACCCTGTTTACAGACGAGTTTCGGTGCCCGATTGCCGCTGTGGAAACAGCCCGGGCGGTGTGGCAGTTGGTATTGGGCGGCCATGCGGGCCTGTTTCACCTGGCTGGGGCGGAAAAACTTTCGCGTTGGCAGATGGGCTGCATTTTGGCCGAAAGATGGGGCGTGGCCATGGATAAAATCCGGCCTGGCCTGGCCAGGGAATTCTCGGGGCCGCCCAGGGCGCTGGACACCTCGCTGGACATTTATAAAATCCAAGCCGTTCTTCCGCAACCGCTTCAAGGTTTGCGCGCATGGCTTAAAGCCAATCCCCTGGCCGCTTTTTAAGACATTTTTCTGTGGATCTAAACCATCCTCCCCCGGGCCGCACGGCGGTTTAAACCAGGGGCCGCACAGGTTCATCTGCGCAGCGCCTTGTTCTGGACGGCGGCCAATGGTTTTGGCGGCTGCAGGCGCGGCTGAGGGCAATTATTCCGCAAGAATGTTTTTAATCGTCTCCCACAGATTGTCACCGGCATGGTGGTCACGCAGGTTTCCCTGTTCGATGAGTACACCGCCCATCTGGCGCTGCGGCAGACTCTCATCAAGAAAACCCAGCCCACTCTCTCCAACAATAAATTGGCGGAGAGGGAAAGTGGGCATGGAACGAAACGTCGCTTATCAGACCATGATGGCTCCTGCCAGCGTGTGATATGCTTCAAATCGTTGTGCAGATGGAAAATCAGCCGCAGAACGCCACGGTCAATTGGACGATACCAGTTTTAGGATGGTGATGGAATAGGCCGGAAACGAATGTTCAAAATTTTCGCCCAGATCGGAAACAGTGCTGGAATGCGGGATGATGTGCATGGGATCCTGAATGGAATTGGTGGCGTCGGGGCTGTCCCCCTGCAAAACGGTGGCAACGCCGGTGGACTGAATGGGGCCGGACCCATCCACCAGGACTCGGACTTTCTGGGCCGTGCCGCTGCGATTCACCACTTTCAAGAACAATTCTCCAGTCGAGGCATTCCGGGTGGCGTCAAAGAACAGGGTGGGCACCTGTAGCGGCGGCGGAGCCGGCAATTCCTCGCCATTCCTGCGCCGGGGCTTGGGTTGCCATAAGTATGTGCCGATATTGGAGGAGCTGGTTTCCAAAACATCGTCTCCGTGCTGGTTGCTGAACATGACTTGCGCATAGTAGGAGGGTGAGCCATAGCTCGTGAGCGCATCGTAGCCTATCAAGTCGCTTCGCCATTGCATGGAGCCGCCCTTGCCCAGGTCGCTTACATTCACAAAAAGCGGGGCGTAACTGGACATGCGCACGATGTCGGAATTGCGCTCCATGCCAGTCATCCATGCCGCATCTCCCAGCGCGCCGGCCATGTTGGGGGTGGGGGAACCCACACGCGTGGCCCATTCGCCCACGAAAATCTTGGTGGGATTCTCCCGGGAATAATGGTCGTAATCGTGCGCATGGGCCTCCATTTCCTCCTCAGACCGGTAATAATGTTCATCGAGCAGGTCTGGCGTGACGGATTTGACCCTGGCGGTGGCGATGATCTTCAGGTCTGGGTAGGCGGATTTGATGGCTTTGAAAAACTGGGCGAACCTTCCGTCATAACTGCCT
>DAIDJC010000182.1 GCA_027451565.1 Limisphaerales bacterium
TTAGGGTTGGGTTGTGGGATTTGCTATGGCTTTGTGAATGGACTGCTCATGGGCGCGGTCCGAATCGTGATTCAACTGGTTTTTGAGCACCAGGTGGATTTGCACCAGAGGCTGGAAATGGCCCCGCACTGGATCAAGCCGGTGGCATCGCGCCTGGCGCATTGGGTGCCGGAATTTCAGGCGCCCCAACCCGGCAACTGGCTGGCTTGGGCGGTGGTCATAGGCACCATCCCGGCCATCATGCTGGTCCGCAACCTCCTTCAATACCTTAGCATTTATCTCACAAATTGGTCGGCCATGCACGCCATAGCTGACATTCGCACAGCCCTGTTCAGTCATTTGCAGAATCTCTCGCTGGTTTTTTTCAACCAAGCCAGCACCGGCGATTTGATCGCGCGCATCACCAACGACACCCAGGTGCTCTACGGCATCGTGGGCACCTCTTTCGCCTCGGTGGTGAAGGACCCCGTCACCATTTTTGTTTTGTTAAGCTATCAACTGGTCACCAACACCACCCTGACCCTGATCTCCATGGTGGTTTTTCCAGTCTGCGTGGTGCCGATCGTGGTTTATGGGAGGAAGGTGCGCAAGTCCGCGCGCGCGGTCCAGAATTTCAATGCCGAGTTGACCAACCTCATGCATGAGTCCTTCACCGGCAACCGGGTGATCAAGGCTTACAATCTCGAGGAAATGGTCAACAACCAGTTCCGATCCACGACGGGCCGGTATGTGGGACAGTTGATGCGAGTGGTGCGATCCAACGAGATTCCCAGCCAATTGATGGAAATTTTTGGCGCGTTGGGGATTGCGCTGGTCTTTTTTTACATCCAGCACGCCATGCGCCTGCTGCCGCCGGCACAGCAGCCCCGTGAGGCGGATTTTCTGACCTTTGTTCTCACGATCGTAATGATTTACCCGCCGGTGAAATCATTCACCCGGCTGCATAACCAGGTTCACCAAGCCAAGGCTGCCAGCGAGAGGGTGTTTGAATTGCTGGCCATGAAAAACACCGTGCCAGAGCCGGTCTCCCCCAGGAGTTTAACCCCCGGCATGGCGGGAATTGATCTGCAGGAGGTGGATTTTCACTACGGCGCCAAGCAGGTTTTGCATCGGGTAAGCCTGGAGATCAAGCCCGGACAGTTGGTGGCTTTGGTGGGTGCGAGCGGGTCGGGCAAGACCACCCTGGCCAATCTCCTGCTTCGTTTTTATGATCCGTCGCATGGGTGTATTCGCATAGGCGGTTTGGATTTGAGGGACATTGCCACCCGCGATTTGCGAAATCATATTGCTGTGGTGGCCCAGGAGAACATTCTTTTTAATGACACCATCCGCCGCAACATTGAGATGGGGCGGCTGGGGGCCTCCCATGAAGAAATCATGGCGGCAGCCCGGCATGCCCATGCCTATGATTTTATCATGCAAAGACCGGAAGGGTTTGATGCGGTCATTGGCGAGAAAGGGGTGAACCTCTCCGGCGGCCAGCGCCAAAGGATTGCCATTGCCCGGGCTGTCCTTAAAAACGCCCCCATCCTGATTTTGGACGAGGCCACCAGCGCCCTGGACACGGAGTCAGAACGGGCGGTTCAATCAGCCTTGGACGGTTTGATGCAAGGCCGGACCACCATTTGCATCGCCCACAGGTTGTCCACCATCATGCATGCGGACCGGATCGTGGTTTTGGAACACGGGCGGATTGTTGAAATGGGCACCCATGATGAGCTATTGAGCCGGGAAGGGGCTTACCAAAAGCTTTACCGGCTTTAATTTTATTGTGAAGCCCGGGCTGAAGAAAATACTTGCCGTCCAGTTCAAGTACTTTGGCGATGCTGTTCTCATGACTCCCGCGCTGAGGATGTTGCGGGAGCACCTGGGCGCCGGGCAGCTTCACGTGCTGGTGGCGGAGGATACGGCGCCGCTGTTGGAGCATCTCAAATGGATTGATCGGGTTTGGGCCATGCCCCGAAAACGGGGCAAGGCCGGTTTGCGCCGTTCCTGGCCGGTGATCCAAGCCCTGCGCCGGGAGCGGTTTGATGCCTCGGTGGATTTTGCGAGCAACGACCGGGGCGCACTGGTGAGCCTCATGGTCGGCGCGCCTCATCGGCTTGGCTGGAACCAGCCAGGCGGATTTTGGGGGCGACGTTGGATTTATAGCGACCGTGTGCCGCTGCCGCCCGAGGATGTTCATGAATCCCTGAGGCTGGAGAAATTATTGGAGGGTTGGGGAATCGAATCACAAGGGCGGTTCCCGGTGGAGATACAGCCAGACCCGGCGCTGGCAGCCAAGGCGGCGGAGATTATTCCGGTTGGAAATGTGGTTCTGTGCCACATGGCCTCAAGCCAGCCCAAAAAAGAGTGGCCGCCCAGCCATTGGCAGGACTTTCATCGTCTGGCCACAGCGGCAGGTTACCATCTGCTTTACACCACGGCACGGGGCGGGCGTGAACGGGAGTTGATGGGGGATTATCTCAGGCGAGTTCCCGAAGCGCGGATTTTGCCTGAGATGCAGGACTTGGCGCTTTTTCTGGCGGTTTTAAGCCGCAGCCAGGCGTTTGTCTCGGCTGATACGGGGCCTTTGCATTTTGCAGCAGGCCTGGGGCTGCCCACAATCTCACTTTTTGGACCCACCTCAAGCTCCCGGTGGGCTCCCTTGGGGCCCAGGCACAGGACTTTGTCTGCAGATCAATGTGTTTGCGACGTGCATGATGCCATTTGCAAGGCGCAGGAACATTGCATGGTTCGCCTGGTGCCCGAAAAAGTCTTGCTGGCGCTGAATGAGCTTTTGCGTGCGTCCAGAACTCAGGGTTAATCCCGGCCAACGTTGTCAGGGCATCCGGCTTGGAATCAATCTCAACCGTTTCTTGCGTCAGGTCCCTTCCACCAGATAATGTGACGCGATGTCACATGTTGACTTTGTTCATTTGCACCTTCACACCGAGTATTCCTTGCTCGATGGGGCCTGTCGTTTGGATAAGTTGGTGGAAAAAGCCCATGAACTCCGATTTCCAGCTTTGGCCATCACCGATCATGGAGCCATGCATGGGGTGATAGACTTTTATAAGGCGGCCCGGGAAAAGGGCATAAAACCCCTGGTAGGATGCGAAATGTATGTGGCGCCGGGATCCCGGCTGGAGAAAAAGCCAGGGGGCAGCACGCGTGAGCTGTACCATCACCTGGGTCTTTTGGCCATGGACCAAACCGGCTATAAAAACCTGACCAAACTCACCACGGAAGCCCATCTGGGTGGGTATTACTACAAACCACGAATAGACAAGGACTTGCTTGCGTCCCACGCAGAGGGGTTGGTGGGGTTGTCTGGATGCCTGGCCAGTGAGATTCCAGATTTGATCCTTAAGGACCAGTTGGCCAAGGCCCGGGATGCGGTGGATTGGTTCAAACAAATCCTGGGTCCGGACCGGTTTTTTCTGGAATTGCAAAACCATGGCATTCCTGAGCAGGCCCGGGTGAACCGGCAGTTGATCCAATGGTCGAAGGAGTTCGGATTGAAGTTGGTGGCCACGAATGATGTGCATTACATCAACAAAACCGATTCCCATGCGCACGACTGCCTGGTATGCATCGGCACGCAGGATTTGTTGAGCAACCCCAAACGCATGGGGGCGGGCTATGTGCCGGAACAATTCTTTTTGCGTAGCGCGGAGGAAATGAAGGCGCGGTTTGCAGAAACACCGGAGGCCGTTCAAAACACCCTGGCTGTCGCTGAACTTTGCAACCTGGACATCCAGTTTGGTCAACTTCATTACCCTGTGTTCCACCCGCCGGAACATTTCACCCGGGAAGGATTTTTGCGTCAATGGCTGGCCGAAGGCTTGCACCGCCGCTACACCATACATGCACGAGCCGAAGGCAGGGAGTTTGTGGTGACAGGTGTGGACGATCCCTCACGCCTGCCTAATTATATCCCCGCCGGGACGGAGCCAGCCATCCAGCCTGCGGACTCGACGCATACCGCCGGCAAGTCTTCCAGCCTGGCGGATGATCCCGCATGCAAGGCGGCAGTGGATGCGGTGATTAACCGGTTGAACCTGGAGCTTGAGGTGATCGAAAAGACCGGGTTCATCTCCTACTTCCTTATTGTGGGCGACTTCATCCGGTATGGGCGCAGCCAGGGGATTTCCTGTGTGGCCCGTGGATCCGCCGCAGGTTCGCTTGTAACGTACCTGCTCGAAATCGCCAATGTGGATCCCATTCGATACGGCCTGTTGTTCGAAAGGTTTTTGAACCCCGAGCGCGTGAACCCGCCGGATATAGACATAGATTTTGCCGATGATCGCCGCGCGGATGTGATCGAGTATGTCCGTGGAAAGTATGGAAAAGATTCAGTGGCCCAGATCATCACTTTTGGAACCATGGGTGCCAAGAGCGTGGTGAGGGACGTGGGGCGGGTGATGGGGTTGACTTACGGGGAATGCGACCGTCTGGCAAAATTGATTCCTGCCGAATTGAAAATGGACTTGGCGAAGGCGCTCAAGCAATCCGCCGAGTTGAAGCAAGCCTATGAGACCGAGGAAACCACGCGTGAATTGATTGACACGGCCATGATCCTGGAGGACCTGACCCGCAACGCCAGCGTGCATGCCGCCGGGGTGGTGATCGGGGACCAGCCCCTGGTGAATTTGCTGCCTCTGAAGCAGGATGAGGACGGCGCGCTGGTGACGCAGTACGCCATGAACCCCGTCGGGGAATTGGGCTTGTTGAAGATGGATTTCCTGGGGTTGAAAACACTTACGGTCATTCGCAACACCTGCAAAATGATCAAGGAAATTCGCGGGGTGGATGTGCCCATTGACAACCTGCCCCTGAATGATTCAAAAACCTACGCGCTGTTGAACCGGGCGGAAACGATGGGGGTGTTTCAGCTTGAATCGGGCGGGATGCGGGATTTGTGCAAAAAATTCCAGATCAGCTCGGTGGAGCATATCACGGCCCTGGTGGCTTTGTATCGTCCCGGACCGATGGACTTGATTCCCGAATTTATCAAGCGACGGCATGGGGAGATTGAAATTCAATATGAGCATCCGCTCCTGGAGCCATTGTCCAGGGAAACCTACGGCATATTGATTTACCAGGAGCAGGTGATGCAGGCGGCCCAGGTGCTGGCGGGTTACACCCTGGGAGGGGCGGACCTGCTGCGCCGGGCGATGGGCAAGAAAAAGGTGGAGGAAATGCAAAAGCAGCGCGAGACCTTTGTAAAAGGCTGCGCAGCGTCCAATAAAATTCCTGCAGCCAAGGCGAACAAGATTTTTGATTTGCTGGAAAAATTTGCGGGGTATGGGTTCAACAAATCCCACGCCGCCGCCTACGCCATCGTGGCCTATCAAACGGCCTATTTAAAGGCCAACTACCCGGTCGAGTTTTTCTGCGCCATGATGACCAACGACATGGCGGCGACGGAAAAACTGGCAGAATACATTGCCGAGGCGCGCAGCACCGGCATAGAGGTGTTTGGACCCGATCTGAACGAAAGCGGAGTTTACTTTGCGCCGGCCCGCGATGGAAAAGGCATCCGCTTTGGACTTGCCGCCATCAAGGGCGTTGGGGAGGCGGCGGTTGAGGCCATTCTCAAAGCGCGGGAAAAAGTGGGACGATTTAAGAACCTGTCGGAATTGTGCGAGAATGTGGACGGGCGTTCCGCCGGCAAAAGGACACTCGAGGCATTGATCAAGGCGGGCGCCTGCGACTGTTTCGGCCAAACCAGGGCCGGCCTGTTTGCCCGTGTGGAGCATGCCGTGGCCAGGGCTGCCAGCATTCAAACAGACCGCCAGCGGGGGCAGTCCTCCTTGTTCGGGGTCATGGAGGAAAAACCGTCGGCATCCAGGGAGCCTGAGGACCTTCTCCCGGAATGGCCCCAGCACGAACTCCTGAAGCATGAAAAGGAACTGCTGGGCTTCTATGTCACTGGCCACCCGCTCACACCCCTGGTTCCCATCCTGGAGAAATATTCACTGACCACCACGGATAAGCTGGCCAGCATGCCCAACCGCAGCATGACCCGCATTGGAGGGCTTGTGGCGGCCGCACAACATGGCTTCTCGAAAAAATCAGGCAAACCCTATTCCATGGTGACCCTGGAGGATTTGCAGGGACAGGTCCAGGTCCTGGTGGTGAATGATCATGAAAAATTCCGGCCCCTGCTGGAAACCAATCAAGCGATCCTTGTGACCGGGGAGGTGAGCACTTCCGAGGACAAGCCCAAATTGTTTCCCCAGGAAATCCTGCCGCTGGTGGATGCCCCCAGAAAATTTACCCGGCAAATCCACCTTAGGCTCAATGCCGCCCATTTGAACGATTCCCTGCTCGAAGATCTCCGGGCCCTGCTGGCAGCCAACCCCGGCAAATGTCCTGTGTTTCTATGCATCAGAATGCCTGGAGGTGAATTGGTATTCGTGGAAACCCACGAACGCTTTGCCGCCGCACCCTCCCTGGAACTGGAGGTTGCCGTCAACAAAATGCTGGGTGAAAAAACGTACTACGCCAAGGTGGATGCCAGCCTCCCGGAAAGGCAAAAACGCGGATGGGACCGCAAAACAGATTCCGA
>DAIDJC010000183.1 GCA_027451565.1 Limisphaerales bacterium
TCGTGTTTCCAGGGAAATAGGCGCCTTGATGAGCCAGAAAAAATTGGTTGAGGCTGAGTCCAAAAAAGAGGAAACCCGGGACCTTGGAGAAAAAATAAACGCCTTGGAAAAACGGGTCAACCAAGCCGATTCGGACAGGGATCGCCTCATGCTACAGGTGCCAAACTTGCCTCACGAGTCCGTGCCTGTCGGGCGTTCGGCAGAGGATAATCCCCTGGTGCGAAGCCACGGCCATAAGCCGGAATTCGCATTTCAACCCAAGTCACACTTGGAATTGTGCGAGTCGTTGAAGTTGGTGGATTTTGCCCGGGGCGCAAAACTTTCAGGAAGTGGATTTTTGCTTTACACCCATTGGGGCGCCCGGTTGGAACGGGCGTTGATTCAATTTTTGTTGGATTTGCACGTCACCCGGCATCAATACATCGAGGTTTCTCCCCCATTCATGGTCAATGAAGCCTGCCTTTTGGGCGTGGGCCAATTTCCAAAATTCAAAGATCAATACTATGGGGTTGCTGAGGGCGATGACCCAGCCAACTTGGGAAAACTTTACCTCATACCCACAGCCGAAACACCAGTGGCCAACATTCATCGTGACGAAATTCTGTCAGTAAACCATCTCCCCATCCGGTATTGTGCGTACACGCCATGCTTTCGCGGGGAGGCCGGCGCCGCCGGGCTCGGAACGCGGGGCATGATCCGCGTGCACCAGTTCGACAAGGTGGAACTCATCAAAATCGTCCCGCCGGAGATGGGCTACGAAGAATTGGAAAAAATGGTGGTCAATGCCGAGACTGTGCTTCAATTGCTTGGGTTGCACTACCGGGTCATTCTTTTATGCACCGGAGACATGGGGTTTGGCAGCGCCAAAACCTACGATATTGAAGTCTGGGCGCCAGGGCAGGGGGCGTATCTGGAGGTTTCCAGTTGCTCCAATTGCGAAGATTTTCAAGCTCGCCGGATGAACCTGCGCTACAAAACCGAAACCGGGGAAAACCGCTTCCCTCATATCCTCAACGGCAGTGGGACCGCGCTGGCCCGCCTGTTCGTGGCCCTGATTGAAACCCATCAACAGGCGGATGGATCCATCCAGGTGCCAAAACCATTGCAACCTTACCTGCATGCAGAAACGTTGCGACCCTGACCAAAATTCCACTCCATATTTGTCAACAAGTTCTCATGTCAAATGGTCTGGCAAGATGCTTAATAAAATCCAGCTTGGAAATGGCCTGGATTGTCACCCACGCCAGCCTGGCTTGGTGGCCAAGCGCTAGGAGTGTTTCTTCATGAAAATCCTGCTAGCCAGCAGTGAAGTTCATCCGTTCTCCAAAACCGGCGGGCTTGCCGACATGGTTGGCGCCCTTGCCAAGGCCCTGGCAGCTTCCGGTCACGATGTTCACCTCGTCTCACCTCTTTACCGGGGAATAGTTTCCAAATTCCCCGACATTTCCACCGAAAATTGGGAGTTTAATCTTCCAATGGGTGATCAGTGGATTCAGGCCGGACTTCGATCCCTTGACCTGTCTCATGGTTTAAAGGCCTTTTTTGTGGATTGCCCTTCTTTTTACGACCGGGCAGGAATCTATCACGAACACAATGTCAGCTATCCAGACAATGCCAGTCGTTTTATTTTCTTCTCCAAATGTGTGGTCCATTTGTCTCGATACATGGATTGGCGGCCGGACGTGGTCCATGTGCATGATTGGCAAACCGGCTTGGTGCCGATGTTGAACCTGCAACAACGCTATGAAGGCTGGAGCAATCCACCGCCAACCTGCTTTACCATTCACAACCTGGCTTACCAGGGCCTTTTTCATGGATCGGTCTTCAATCAACTAAACGCTTCCCGGGAATTTTTCATGCCGGATGGTGCAGAATTTCATGGCTTCCTAAATTGCCTCAAAGCCGGCATCGCTTTTGCCGACGCCATCACCACGGTAAGCCCGCGTTATGCGCGAGAAATCTGCACCGAAGAATTCGGATGTGGTTTGGATGGCGTGCTGCGCCGCCGTCGTGAGAGACTTTTTGGAATCCTCAACGGGGTGGATTATCAGGATTGGACAACTCAAAAAAATCCGCTTTTGCCTCATGGCTATTCGGTCAACCGCATGGCCGGAAAAGCTGCCAACAAATTGGAACTTCAAAAGAAAATGGGCCTAAAGATTGACCCCGGCATACCGCTCTTTGGCACCATTTCAAGATTGGCAGAACAAAAAGGTGTTGATATCCAACTGGGCGCGTTGTCTGAAATGTTGAGCGCAAGGATGCAGTTCGTCCTGCTTGGAAGCGGTTCACCGGATTACGAAAAAGGCTATTTGGACCTTGCCCGGCGCTTTCCTGGCCAAATGGCCGTGCATATAGGCTACAGTGAACCCCTGGCCCATCTCATTGAAGCCGGTTGCGATTTCTACCTTATGCCATCCCAGTTTGAGCCATGCGGCCTAAACCAAATGTACAGCCTGCGCTATGGCACCATACCGGTCGTAAGAGCCACTGGCGGATTGGATGATAGCGTGGTGGATTTCCAGCAGGACCCAAAAAATGCTGACGGAATCAAGTTCCATGAGTATTCAGCGCAAGCATTGGCAAAAGCTATCCGGAAAGCCTTGGCGCTATACGAACATCCAACGGTTTTCAAAAAATTCCGGCGCTCGGCCATGAAAGCGGATTTCTCTTGGGATAAAACCCTTGAACAGTATTTGCGCGTTTATGAGATTGCCATGAGCACCCATTTTTAAACCCTCCATTGAATGAACGTCAAAAAAGGCCAAAATTTTTTAATTGCATCAATTAAATATAACATACATTGTGCATCCTTATTTAATCCTGATGAGCCCTACAAAACCCGGATAAATTTTTTCAAATTAGATTGAAACCCCCTGCCTTTGGAGTCACCGCCGAGTGCCGCCTAAAATCCGATACAAAAGCAAACCAACCGCACCCAAGCTGAACAATGACGCGGCGCCGGGTTCCGGGACGGCTATGCTGCCGTTGAAACTCGTCAAATAACCACTGCCATTGGATAAGGAGCTTAATGTTTGGCCTGGGCTGGCAAACGAAAATGACATTGTCAATGAGGCGAGATTATTTGCCTGAAGAAACAGCAAATCTGGATTGGCCCCCGAATAGACCACATCTGTAAGGTTCACGGCAAAGACGTCATTGATCGCGCCACCAGCTTTTCCGTAGGAAGAAATATCGGTGAAATTAACCAATGCAGTCAGCATATTGCCATTGGCATCAGACAGGAAAAAATTGGCTGCTGGCCCGGTCACCGGCGCAGTCTCCACAGAGCCATTGGGTGTGATGGTTCCATAGGTAAAAGGTCCGTTGGAGAATCCGCCCAAAAGGCCTACGGATGTGTTATGGCTGGCAGTCCCGGATTCGCTGCCGATTTTAAAATCAGAACCGCTTGAGGCGTTGGTAAAATAAAATTGAGATGGACTGGAAAAAACAAGCTGCCCTATGCTTGAAAAATTAAGATCCAGTGAGGCTTGGGCGGAAGCTTGGTGATAAGACCCACCAATCACTGCAAGACTCACGACAAATGCGAATGTGTTTTTCATTCTTTGTTAAACAAAAGATGTTTTACACTATGGTTTGACCTTGTGAGTCTGCTTGGGAACGCAGACGGGCACCTCCTAATGTCAAAAACAGTAATGGAGCTTATTAAAAGCCGAATCTGAAACGACTTACAACCAAAACCCAGCTTCAAATATCCAAAAAATGGGCCGTTAAAAACCAGCACCAAGTCCAGCCAAGCTTACTTGCGACCTTGGATCAGGAGACCAAGAACTCCCAAGGCACCAATCCCAGACATCAGAAGCGAACTCGGTTCAGGAACTGGAGTCACAGCAATGCTTCCGCTGTAACTGGTGGTATAACCACCCATCCCTGTTGAAAGGTCTGCAAGAGTTTCACCTGGGCTGCCAAACTGGAACGAGAGATTTAGAACGGGACTTGCGTTATTGGCGAGATAAATCAAGTCAGGATTTGATCCTGAATAGGACAATCCGGATAGGTTAACCATCAAGTTGTCGTTGATAAAGCCGCCAACCTTGCCGTAGGTTGAAACGTCCTCAAAATTAACAGAACCAGTCAAATCATGCCCGCTGCCGTCAGCAATTGTGATAGTTCCTGCAGGGCCTGTCACAGGAGCGCTTTCATACATGCCCACTGTGGTCACTGATCCATAACTAAAAGGTCCGACCGAAAAACCACCCATCAGACCGACAGCGGAACCGGTACTGGAAGAGCCGCTCTCGCTGGTGATGTCCCATTGGGATCCATTGGGAACGAAGGTGAAAGTATCGGCTGAACCACCAAACACAACATTGCCTGTGCTTGAGAAGTTAAGAATAATGCCAGATTGAGCCATCACACCACTGGCACCTGCCAGCAGCACCCCCAAAGTCACGCTTGATACAAATTGAGTCTTCATAGATTCTTACTCCGCTTTAATGGTTTTTTAGATTTGTCTCAATCCGATACTGTCTTGACTCGTTTTAAGACACTCCCCACATTAATTCAAAAAAAATATAAATGCAAGTATTTTTTAAAAAAAATTTGACTGATCGAAAATTTTAGTCCTTAGCCACCAGAAAAGTCGGCTAGGCCTTTCTTTTACCGATGAGCTTTCCCCTGCCCTTTGTCCTCTTCTGAAACGGAGCCAAAATTGACGCCCAGATAATCTGTAAAAAATTTAAGCACCTCCCGAACCACACTCGCAGGTGGAATTAATCCATGTCCCTTATTTGGAATGATTTCCAAGTGAGCCGGAACACCATACTCGACAAGTTTTTTGTAAAAAATGAGACTTTGAGTGGGAGGAACCAATTTATCATTCTCACCATGAATCAAAAATACGGGCGCAGTATTGGAACTAACGTAAAATAAAGGACTTGCGTTATTTGCGGCGATAATATGCGTTTGAACCGCCCCGCCTATTAGGCGGGCCACATCGCCGAAAGGGTCTCTTCGTTCCTCGGGATTGGAAACCAATTCATTCAAGTCGGTAGGGGGGTATAATGCGCATGCGCAAGAGATTCTAGAGGAAAATTGTCCATTATCCCCTGACACACTTTCCAAATCTGGATGATGACTCGTCGTAGCCAGGAGAAGTGCCAAATGACCTCCGGCTGAAGCCCCGAAGGCGCCAATACGATTAGGATCCAGGTTATAGGCTTGGGCATTGGCTCGGATCCATCGCACAACGGACTTGCAATCATTAAGCTGGGCTGGAAATGGGGCTTCACTCGTTAAACGATAATCCATGCTGACGATAGCCACTTGGTTTGCAGCCAGAAAGGCAATGGGACAATTTTTTTTAGAACCTGAATTCCACGCTCCCCCATGTATCCAAATGATTACCGGCAATTTTTTACGAATGAGGGCTGGACGATAAATGTCCAACAAGAGGGGGTGGCCAATGCCCAACCCATATTGTAAATCATGAATGGCCGTGACCCCGGGAGGCGGATTGGAGACGCAGCCGACAATTACGATAATGCCGAGGATGCATAAAAAACAAGCCGATTGACACCGGTTCACAGCTCCGGCGATCAGGGTCCGAGATGCGGTCATTGAATGGTTTTGTTTTTAAACAAATAATGAGAAACAAACCACTCACTGCCATTTTGAAATCCCCACAGCTCTGCACAGGCCATGTAGAAAACCCGCCAATAAGCCCACCAACGCGTTTCCTGTCCGGCCCCATAAACCTGGCGAAATAGGGCAAGAATTTCACCGCGGTGAGAATCCATGTTTGCCAGCCATGCTTCTGCCGTCCTCTGGTAATGCACGCCGCTCACGCGCCAATGATGTTCCAATGCCAGATTCTCCTGAAAATAAAGCAACAGCGAATCACTGGGCATGATTCCCCCAGTGAAAAAATTGCGAGCCATCCAATCGGAGTCATCTTTGCAAGCAAAGGGATATGCCAGTTCCCGGTGGCAGAAAATGTGAACGAATAATTTTCCCGAAGGCGTAAGCCATCGAGAAATGTTCTCCATCAGTGATTGATAATTTCGCATGTGTTCAAACATTTCCACGGATACGACCCGGTCAAATACGCGGTCTGTTTCAAAAACGTTCATATCCACAGTCACGACCTGGAGGTTTTGCAGGCCGCGCAATTTGGCCTGGGAATCAATGTGCTGTTTTTGGGATCTGGAATTGGAAACGGCGAGAATTTGGGCATTGGGAAAGCGCTCAGCCATCCAAAGCGACAGAGAACCCCATCCGCAGCCAAGCTCCAAAATGGATTGCCCGTCAGCCAATTCGGCCCGCGTCACAGTGATGTCCAACATGGAGTCCTCAGCCTGGTCGAGATTCCCTGCATCATCCTTCCAAAATCCGCAGCCGTTTATATTGTGGCAGTGGTGGTGCCCCACCTGTGATGAAATTGTTTCTGGCGTGCATGCGTACACATGCATCAGCAGGGTGTGTGGGGCTCTCTGGCATCTTGCTGGGGAGCCCTGCTCATTT
>DAIDJC010000184.1 GCA_027451565.1 Limisphaerales bacterium
TACATCATGGACAACGAGGAAAGCATCTGGTTTTCCACCCATCGGGACGTTCATCCCGTGGGTCCCACCATGCAGGAGATTTATGACGATTTTATCACCTACGCCGCGATGGTCAAAGCTGCCGACCCCTCTGCATTGGTTTGCGGATTTGAGGAATGGGGTTGGAACGGATACTTCTACAGCGGATATGACCAGCAAAACCCGGGCGACACCGACCGCGCAGCGCATGGGGGTTGGGATTACATGCCGTGGCTGTTAAACCAGATTCACCAGCACGACCTCGCCACCGGCACGCGCTTGCTGGATTATTTCACAGTTCACTGCTATCCGCAGGAAGGGAACGTGAGCAGCGGCAGCGATGTCTCGCCCGCCACGGCGGCCCTGCGCAACCGCACCACCAGGATTTTCTGGGACACCAACTATGTGGACCCAAGCTGGATCAACAATGTGATCATGCTCATTCCCCGGATGCAGGCATGGGTCCAGACCAATTATCCCGGAACCAAAATAGGCATCACGGAATACAATTGGGGCGCTGAAACCAACATCAATGGAGCCACCGCCCAGGCCGATATCCTGGGCATTTTTGGGTGGCAGGGCCTTGACCTCGCCACGCGCTGGGTTTCACCAGCCTCGGGATCGCCCACCTTCCATGCCATGCAGATGTTCCGCAATTATGATGGAAACCGGTCCGTTTTTGGCGATACCAGTGTCCAGACCACAGCGCCTCAACCAGACCAACTCGCGGCTTATGCGGCAATTCGCAGCACGGACGGCGCCCTGACCCTGATGGTCATCAACAAGGACCTGACCAATGCCTGCGTGGTCACGAGCCTCATCACAAACTTCAACGCCGCAGGCCCCGTGGCGCGATGGCAGTTGACGGCGGCAAACCAAATCACCCACCTGGGCAACCTCATCGTGACCCATGGCCAGCTAAACGACACCGTGCCGGCACAAAGCATCACCTTGTATGTGATTCCTTCGCTCGCGCCTTTCACCTTGCAAGTGGCTCAATCCGCCCCGGCCTCCATGGTGAATCTTTGGCTCAATGGCCAAAGCGGCCAGGGTTACACCCTGCAAACATCCACCGACCTCCGCCACTGGATTCCGCTGCAAACCAATATCCTCACCTCAAATCGGGTCGAGTGGGTTTTGCCAGCAACGAATTCCATCCCGGTCTTTTACAGGGGCGTTTGGCAAAGTCCCTGATCCGATTCCCCTCCCCGCCAGCGGACTGCGGGGCGTGGAAGCCGGAGACACTGGATTGGCCCAACCGCTTGAAAACGGTAGCCTCTTTTGACGCCTGAAATGGTCCAACCTTATTCAGGACGCCATCCACAAACGGTCAACCCCAATTCCCGTGCCTGCCACGGATGAGTGCGTCACAGTGTTCCTTGCAACCCGCCTCAATCAAACACCGAAGAATTTCCGGGTCAGAGCCGCAATAACGATAAGCCTCAACACAAGAACCGGCCATCACCTCAATCATGCGATCAAGCTCTTCTGGAGTTTCAGGCTGCCGGCTCACAAGGCAATGAGTAGTCATCTTGGTCGAACAACCTGTGCAGGACCTTTGATGGTATTGGATGTTTACAGGCGCGGTCTCAGTCGGGAGCGAGCATATAAGGCATCGGTCTTTGATGACATAAAATGGACCGGGCGCGCTTCCGTCTTCGCGCTCAAACAGTGGTGGGACTAAAGACTCGGCCATATTTCACAATTTCGTATTAACACAAAATGATGGTCCTTCATGGGCACAGGCTGGCTTCTCATCCCTCATTCCCAACTCCCAACTCCCAACTCAAAGCCGAAGCAAGCCTCAAAACAATAAACTTATAGAATTTTTAATCTGAAAAAGGAAATTCAAAAGGCGAATCCGCTCCAGCATCTTGCCGCATCTTGACCCTTTCCATTTCGCTTTTCGGGTTAAAAACCACCTGGGCGGATTTTTCAAACTATTTCCATGCTGAACAAACACGATGGCTTTTGATCCACTCTGGGCTTCAATCACAGGTCCAGCTCCTTTTACGGACGGATAAGACGGAAGAAAGCGGCCGGGGAAGTATTGGTTATTTGCACGCCCGTCACGGGTATGGCATTGGACACCGTGGTCCATGTTCCCGATACCGGATTGGTGGTGGTTTGCAGCACGTAGTTCAACGCCCATGCAGGCCAGAAAACCACAGATTGGTTGCCATTTGAGGCGGCGCTGATAGGCGCGATGCTCAGGGGTGGATTCACCAAGAGACCATAGATTGCGCCCAAATGTTTGGTACCGCCATAAACAGTGGTTCCATAAAGCGCCAGGGTGCCAGCGGAAGCAGGTCCTTGTACAAGTCCTCCGTAAGGGTGCGAGGCGTCAAAAATGCCGCTGCTGCCAAAATTGTACAATACATCATAGGCGCTTCCATCCAGCGAAAGGCTGAATAGAGTTCCACCAGCGTAGAGACCTTGCTCGGAAGTGACGCCATACATCACATTGCCCAAACCAGCAATAACTCCACCCAACGGGCCAATGCCGTCAGCCAGATTAAAGTTGTGCAAGGTTATATAGCCGCTGCCATCAGGATTTATCTTAAAGACGGTTCCCCCACCATTAATGCCTCCACGAAGCGTAGTCCCATAAATGGCGCCGTCGGCGCCCTGGGCCAAGCCGGAATAGGGATTCGCGCCATCCGGGGCGGCGCCAAAACTATAAAGCACGGCATATCCGCTGCCGTCCGGATTCAGTTTGTAAATCGTGCCAGATCCATTGGTGCCTCCCTGATAGGTGGTGCCGTAGATTGTGCCGTCGGCGGCTTGCATCGGTTTTCCAAAAACGACATCACCATCTGGGCTGTTGGTGAAAAGGTGCAGAACGGTATAGTTGCTTCCAGACGTGTCAAGTGTAAAAATGGCGCTTCCAGAGGTGCCATAAAGTCTTCCATCCCGCCCTTGAATCAAAGACTGGGGGGCGGCGTCAGAAGTTCCAAAGCTGTGAATCACACTGTAACTGCTGCCATCTGGATTGACTCCATACACGGATCCATTCCCATTGGTGCCGTGCAATGTGGTTCCATACAGCCTGCCATCAGAGCCATAAGTGACCGTAAACACTTGATAAGGAGGGGCGGTAAGACCTTCGCCACCGGACTCAGACAAGCTGAAGTTGTGCAATACTTTATATCCGCTGCCATCCACATTGATCGTAAACAGCGTTCCCGAACTGGAGCTTGTATTGCCGCCAGCTACCGTGGTGCCGTAAAGTGCATTATTCGGCCCAAGCACAAGGCTGCTTACAGGCTCATCCCCATCCGGACTGTTGGTGAAGCTGTGAAAGACCATTTCGATGTTCGTTTGCGCACCGCACATAAAAGTGGCCACTGCAATGGCAGCCCCGCTCCAAAACACCGCCTGGGTTCTTGTCAAAAAACAACGAAAAAATGTGCTGACATGAAGGTGCTGGGTTGATGAATTCATGACACTTTTAACTTTTATTTTAACCTGTTGATCCTCGATTTCCTACCCGAAATCATAACATGATGGAGTTTGACTGGCAATATATAATCCTGGCGTTTTTTCACATTTTTTGCAACTTACCCTCAATCCATTGCGAATCATTAAGCGGTCACCCAGGAATGGCCCGTTTACGATGATTCCTCTTACCCCACTTCCGGCAAGTATTGCGCCTGCATCAAGTTCCACCTGTCCGAGCCGGAGTCCGGCCTCCCGCAACGCCGTGGCTTTCATACCAGCCAGTTGATCGAATACACCCTGGAAGCCAATCCCGACGCCGAGGACGATAAGAACGCGCCGCCGCAAATTTTCGCGCTCGCCTTTTCCACCGCTGACGTGATGGTGCTCGGCTGGCGGCTCGGCCTGCTGGCCGACAAGCTCCAGGAAAACGACCTGGCCGCCGTGCGCGCCCTCCCCAAACGTTACGCCGATGTTGACCGGCACACGCCCTTCGTCGCCTCCATCACCATCACGCCCATTGCCAAAGGATGAAAACCAGCCAGCATTATGGCCCTTGATAAACCGGCACGCCGTTGGGTGGCTTCGGCCAAGAGAATGGCCAAAGAACGCAAACCGCGAGAACTGCCAAAATCATCAGGCACGCTCCAACACAAAGCGCCATTTCCCATCTGCGGTATTTGCACGATTCGCGTCGGCAGGATTTCCCGAATAAGCAAACCAGCAGTTGCGGCACAAAGCCGGTCAG
This sequence comes from Limisphaerales bacterium, assembly GCA_027451565.1. Classification (GTDB taxonomy): domain Bacteria; phylum Verrucomicrobiota; class Verrucomicrobiia; order Limisphaerales; family UBA11358; genus UBA11358. Next base: position 4,205 of record DAIDJC010000184.1, read on the forward strand.
CCCGCCTAAAAAAGTCCAGTAGATAAGCCAAAGGGGGACAATGACGCCCAGCCACGCCAGCGAGTCATGCGGAAAAATACGAAGATGGTCGAGGTAAGCAAAAAACCAGAACAATGGCGTCTGCAAGAACACGCAAAAGCCCGGTCGGGGATTCTGCTCAAACGTCCAGGCCGCAAAAATTGCGCCCGCTACGATGCCCGCCCATACGAAAAACCACTTTCCTAAAAAACGGATTATCGCACGGCACATAGGCTGCGTTCTGAGAAGCCAGCCCACTGCAACCAGCAAAACGCAGAGCAGCGAGATGTAATAAAGGCGCGTCACTTTCCGATTGCCTGCATTGTGTTGGCGTCGCCTTCCCAGTTGCGCGAACCGTTCGTGCTGGCCACGCCACGGAACGTGATATACATCAAACCATCGGGCTGGTTGTTGATTCCCAATGAAAGATAAAGCTTGCTGAAGACCTGGCCGTTGCGGCTTTCGACAAAACAATTTTCATCAAGCCCGTCAGTGCCATTATTGTTTCCGAAAACGCCGCTAGGTTGATAACCGCCTTGGGGCGCAGCAAACGTAACTGCGGACTCCTTGTGCGATGTTTCGATGAAGCCGCCACCTACAACATCAAAATCAATGCTCCATTTTTGCGGATTACGTTCCGATACTTCGCCGGAGGGACGATTCACTGTGATTTGCACGTCACCGCCAGCAGGGACGATTTCACCCGCAATAAGGTCGAAGTTTATTGGTGCGCTCGTATAGTGCAGTTTAAAAGTCTGATTGATATTCACCAGCGGCTCTGCCCCTTGCAGCTTCCACATTTTGACGACCGTCGGATTTCCAAGGTCTGGAACATATCGTTCCGATTCCGGCCAAAGCAATGAATAAATAAAATGAGTGTTTGTCGCCGCCATCACATAGCCCTTCTTCGTCACCCAGATTCCGAGTGCTTTCCCCTTGTAACCGCTAACGGTAAAGAAGCCATTATCGTCGGTAACAAGCGAGATTTTGTCACTTCCAACCCGCGTGCCGTTGTTCACCTGAACGCTGCCTGCAACCGTCGCGCCCGCGACTGGCGTGCCAAACTGGTCTGTCACCCGCCCATATAACACAACGTCCTCGTTGTTTAATTCGGCAAGCTCCCCCCGCATCTGCTGCTCTTTGCTTTCAGTTGGCGGCGGAATGGGCGCGCCGGGAGCGGCTTGCGTGACTGGCGCATTTGAATGAACCGGGGCATTTGTTGGTGGACTCGCCACGGCGACCGCTGGCGTCGCAGCATTGGTCATTGGGGAGACAACCGCCGGCGTTTCCACCGATTTCTTTCTGCCAAACCACAGCGCCAAAGCAATCAGCGCCAGGATAATGGCGATGAACCCGAAAATTGAACGCCGGATTTTCATGGTCACTTTAGATTGAACCCCCCCATCAGGACGTAGGCATGAATTCGCCAGCCGGCCTTCGCGCAGGCTTCCCCAAGCGTTGCCAGAAAACGCCGGCGATCCTCGTCGTCACGGAAAATCGGCTGCCCCTGGTTCCCACGCGCCATCACCTGGTAAATCGCGCCACCATATTCAATTCGCAACGGTTGGGCCATTGATCACCCACCTTGATCCGCCACCCTCTTTCGGTCAACTACAAAATGTCATTATAGGCTGACCCTTTCACTACGCCATCTATGACCCCTTTGAATAGTGGTGCTCCGCGTCACGCTTGCAAATGACAGGCACGAATTGCACCTTGGACGCCGCCCGCAACGGTCCGGAAAAGCCAAGACAGCTTTTTGAGAAAAGAAAGGCTGGCTGACGTTAATCTATTTTTGCTATTGACCGCTCACGCTAATGGGTGACCCTTTCACAGATGATACGATGCTTAATAAGCTTCCCGCAATAATCCAAAAACACAAAGTTTGTGATGCTTGATTAAAATGCCTCTGCCCATCTGACATATGGACATTTGCGTTTATGCTTATTTGAACAAACCCATTCACCAGTTTTTTTTGAAGCTCTTTATTTCCTGATTCTTCCGCTTGTAGAAATTTAATTTTATATTCCTCAAATGAAAAGTTGGTTTGCTTAATATATTCTGCGGATCTGTTTAAAGATTGCTGTTGAATAAAAATACTTCCTGATGCTGCAAGTATCACAAAACATTGAAGCAACAAGATGGCCTTTCGGTTGGAAAAGTGTTTTTTCATTCTATTTCAATTCATTAATAACCATACATCACAGGGGTCAGGGCGGCGCAACTTTTTTTCTGTAAAATCTTTTGGCGTCAAAC
>DAIDJC010000185.1 GCA_027451565.1 Limisphaerales bacterium
AGCCATGGAACCTGCGGTGATGATGGAAACGCCGGATTGGGCGAGCGTGTTCCTACCCTGGGTGACATTGTTTCCCTCGAGCCGGACCACGAGTGGCAGTTTGAGGCCGGTTTCAAGTACGGCAGCGACAATGCCGGAGGCGATGACATTACAATCCATGATGCCGCCGAAAATATTCACGAGAATGCCCTTCACGTTGGGGTCACTCAGAATGATCTTGAAGGCCGCAGAGACCTGTTCCTGGCTGGCGCCGCCCCCGACATCCAGAAAGTTGGCGGGGCTGCCACCGAAATGCTGGATGATGTCCATCGTGGCCATGGCGAGCCCGGCTCCGTTCACCAGACAGGCAATGGAGCCATCCAGCTTGATGTAATTCAGGGAGTATTTCGAGGCCTCGATCTCCAGCGGGGCCTCCTCATTCAAGTCCCGCATCTCAAGGATGTCCTTGTGACGGAAAAGCGCGTTGTCATCAAGGGAAACCTTGGCGTCCAATGCCAGCAGCGCCTCGGAACCATCCGGTCGCACCACCACCGCCAGCGGGTTGAGTTCAACCATGGAGGCATCGGACTCCCACCAGGTTTGATAAACCCCGCAAATGAGCTTGACGGCAGCGTTGAAAAGTTCGCCCTTTAATTGAAGAGCAGACGCGATTTTGCGGGCTTGGTAGGGCATGATGCCCAGGGCAGGGTCCACGTGTTCGCGGAAAATGAGGTGGGGGTGAGTGGCGGCGACTTCTTCAATATCCATGCCGCCCTCGGTGCTGGCCATGATCACCGGGCGGGAGGAGGCGCGGTCCAGGAGCACGGCGAGATAAAACTCGCGCTTTATTTTTGCGCCCTCGGCAATGAGCAGCGTCTGCACGGCGCGGCCCTCGGGGCCGGTCTGTTTGGTCACCAACACGTTGCCGAGCATGGCTTGGGCCAGGTCGGTGGCCTCGGCTGCTGAAGAGGCGACCTTCACTCCACCCTGAAATCCGGTCTTGAAAGTGCCTTTGCCGCGGCCTCCGGCATGAATTTGGGATTTGACCACCACCCGCGATGCGCCACTGCCCATGATCTGGTCTGCGGCAGAGCGGACTTCAGGGATCGAACGGGCGGGGATTTCCAATGGCACGGCCACGCCATGGCGTGCCAGCAACTGTTTGGCTTGGTATTCGTGAATATTCATTGATACGATTGCATGACCATTAAAGCCCATTGCAAAAAGAAATCAACTGCTAAGGTTGAAACGAAGTGGACGATTCAACCCGAGCAGCGAAATGAAAAGGGTCAAGATGCGGCAAGAGTCTTGAGCGGAAACTTTTTGGAAAAATCGAAACCATACCCGAAGCGGTCTGTGAGAATTTTCCAAATATTTTGCGGCAAATAGATTGGGGCAGATTGGCCTTTTGAATTTTGTTTTTTTTGGGTTTAAACAATTTGAAAGGCGTTGACGAAACCGGCGGCACCGTGTTCCATCGCTAGGATTAAATGACACATAGACAACATGGTTGGGCCGGTGGAAAGGTGCCTGGTGCGGCATCATGGATATTTCTGGCTCTGGTGGCGGGCCTGTTGGCCGGGTGCAACAAACAGGCCAAGATCAACAGCCAGAAGATTGACCAACTCAACCAGCGGATTACGCAATTGGAGAGGGAGCAACAACAACAGACACGGATTTTGCAGGGAGAAATGAATGCCCTGGCACCGGAACTGGACCGGATCAACAGCTCCTATTTTGAGAAGGACCAGGATGCGGCACTGTTTTTTCACACCAACACGTTGTATCTTTTGTTGACCATAGGAAGGCAGATTGAGGGCCAGCTACAACTGGCAGACACCGAGCGGCAGACAGCCAATGGGTTGGATTACACCTACCACACAAACCAGCTTGGAGCGTTGTATATCTGCACCACCCAACTGGTACAAGCCGTGGAGGACACCCGTAAATCGGTGGTGGAGGAAGTGAACCAGTCCACGAGGCAGACCGTTGGGGAAGCGGAGGCTGACACGGTGGCGGCAGTCAAGGCAGCATCCGCCCCGGATCCCGGCCTTGCGGCATGGAGACAGCAGATGATGGCCTCGCTGGCTCAAATAAACCAAAGGCTGGACGTTCTGGCATCCAGGATACCGGCGACAAACGGGGCCATTTTTTTAAAGTAACCTGAGGATCAAGATTTCAAAATGAAGGTTCTGGCCAGGTTTGTATTGGGTGGGGCTGTGGCTTGCGTAATGGCTTGCCTTACTGCCATGGGGAGGCCGGGCGGTCTGACCAGTTTCAATGGTCAGAATTACCTTTTGCTGGAGCAATGGGGCGCCGCCAATGGATTTCAGGAAGCCAGGGCCAATGGAGGACGCGATTTATGGCTTCAGGACGCGCGGACGCGCCTGGGATTTCAAATGAACACCTCCGTGGCTGAAATCAACGGGGAGCGTGTCCGATTGTCTTACCCCATTGCCTGTCAGGGCGGTCATTTGTATATCTCGGAGTTGGATGTGGCCACCCTGATTAATCCCTTGGTGGATCCGCCACGTATGCACGTGCGGCGTCCGGTCACAATATGCGTGGACCCCGGGCATGGAGGCCGGGACACGGGTAACCGGGTGGGGAGCGGAATGCTGGCGCGCAATGAAAAAACCTACACCCTGGCCCTGGCCCTGGCCTTAAGAAAAGATTTGGAGGACGCGGGGTTCCGGGTGATTTTGACGCGCAACCGGGATGTGTACGTGCCCTTGCCGGCGAGGCCTGGCCTGGCCAATGAGCGCCGGGCGGATTTGTTTGTAAGCCTTCATTTCAACGCATCGCAAGTGGACTCTGGATCAGTTTCCGGCCCGGAAACCTATTGTATTACCCCTGAAGGAGCCAAGTCGTCCAACGATCATGGCGAGGAAATGGATGGAGCCGCCGACACTGGCTGGACCACGGCCAATGGTCACGAGGCAGACAGCCTGATTCTGGCCTATGAAGTGGAAAAATCCCTTGTGGAAGGATTGCATGCACCAGACCGGGACGTAAGGCGCGCCCGATTTGCAGTGCTCAGGGATGCGCGCATGCCTGCAATCCTGGTGGAGGGCGGCTACATGACAAATCCCACCGAGGGCAATAAAATCAAATCCTCAGCGTATCGCGAGGAAATGGCCCGATTAATTGTGAATGGGATTGAACAATACCTCCGGGTGGTGGATTCCCGGCCCATGACCGAAGCCGGGGTGGCTGGGACTCGTTTTGCCGCAGGCCTTGGCCGGGAGTCCCAAGCAGGAGGAGCGCAATGAGCATTGTTACTAAAACCGGGGATGATGGCACAACGGGGTTGATGTATGGACACCGCGTTCCCAAAAATGACCTCCGGGTGGAGGCCTGTGGAAGTCTGGATGAATTAAATGCGGCCATCGGAATGGCGCGGGCGCATGCGGGTGACAAGGCAATCTGCGAACACTTGCTGTGGGTGCAAAGGAGGTTGGTTGAGGTCATGGGCGAGGTGGGTGTCCTTCCCAAGGATTTGGAGCGTTATGCCCGGCAGGGGTTCGTAGTGGTTGGCCCTGAAATGGTGACATACTTGGACCATTTGGCTAAGGAACTGGAAGCCGGGGGTATCCGATTTGACGGTTGGGCCACGCCGGGTGCCAATTCCTCTGCCGCAGCGCTAGACCTGGCGCGCACTGTCTGCCGCCGGGCTGAACGCCGCTTGGTGGCCTTGCAACAGTCTGGAGAATTGAAAAATGATGGCATTTTGGTTTTCATCAATCGCCTAGCTGATGTTTTATGGCTGCTGGCCAGAAAAACAGAGGAGCCGGATTTGTAGGATTGATGAACCCGGCTTCCGCCTTCTCAAGCCATTCGGAGAGGCCATGAAATAAGGAAATTCGGATCCGATGGGAAGCGATTTATTCCCGGTTTTTGAGGGTTTTCAACCGACGTCTGATTTTTGAGTTCACCCGGGCACAGAATGTCATTACTAAAAACTTGGTGTTGTTGGCGACGTGTTGTAGATTCTGGTGATGATGAGCCGTCGGGTTGTTTTTGGATTGGTCACCGTTGTGTTGTTGATCAATCTTGCGATAGGGGCTGACATTTATTTGACCACCCCCAAAAGCAGCCAGTCCCCGGATTTGGCGGGACCTAATGTCCAAGTGCTGGCGGATGTCCTTTCCAAAATCCGCAACGAATACGTGGACGGCACCAATCTGACCTACCGGGACCTTACCTATGCTGCCTTGGACGGAATGGTGTCCAAGCTGGACCCTCACAGTGAATTTTTGGATCCATCCTCGTACCAGCAACTTCAAGACGACACCGAAGGGCAGTTTGGCGGGTTGGGATTGGTGGTGGTGGAGAAGGATGGATATGTGACCGTGGTTACGCCCATGGACAACACGCCAGGTTCCAAGGCAGGGATCATGGCAGGGGACCGTATCATTCGGATTGGAACAAACAGCGTGGTGGGAGCGGAGTTGGAAGACGTGGTGGATCAGCTACGAGGAGATCCCGGGACGCGGGTGTCCTTGACGGTGCAGCGCCCCTCCACTGGCAAGGAAATGGATTATTCGCTGACTCGATCGGTGGTTCAAATGGACATGGTCAAAGACATCCATGGGCAAAAGGAATTTCCCGTGGGACCCGACCATATTGGTTATGTGCGGATCGTGGAATTTGGGGATCAAACCAGCGACGAGCTGGAGGATGCATTGGACCACATGGAAGAACAGGGAATGAAAGCCCTGATACTTGATTTAAGGGGAAACCCCGGGGGGTTGTTGGACGAGGCGGTGGAGGTTTGCCAGAAATTCCTTCCAGCGGGGCAGTTGGTGGTTTCCACTGAGGGACGGCAGTCCGTGGAGAAGTATTATGCCCACGGGCAGGGCGATGAATTGAAGGGCATGCCAATCGTTATTTTGGTGAATTTGGACAGCGCCAGCGCATCGGAGATTGTGACGGGCTGCCTTCAGGACCTGCACCGGGCGTATGTGATTGGAGAAAAAACCTTCGGCAAAGGATCGGTGCAGACCATCTTTCCTTTGGCGGATGGGTCGGCTTTGAAGTTGACGGTGGCCAAGTATTACACACCCAGCCATAGGGTGATTCATGAGCACGGCATCACTCCCGACAGCGTGGTGCCGGTGACGGATTTTGAGGATTGGGCCCTTTCGGTGCAAAGCACGCTTGGAGGCGTGGAATCACTTCCGGAAGGCCAGCAGGCTCGGGTGCTGGCGGTGCATGATGTTCAATTGGAACGGGCCCGGGATTTGCTGCAAGGGCTTCTGATCATGGAATCCCGTCAGGAATCCGGGCCGCGTAAAATCGCTGCGCGCGGGATTCATTGAATCCATCCTGTGGCGATTCAAGCAAAGGAGGCGGAATGACCCTGGTGGCTTTTGAAACTTCCTGTGATGAAACGGGAGTGGCTGTGATCCGGGATGGAGTGGCGTTGTCCAACCTGGTTTCCTCGCAGGTTTCCTTGCATGAAGAATATGGGGGAGTGGTGCCTGAACTGGCAGCGCGGGAACACTTAAAAAACCTGGCGCCTTTGGCCAGGGAAGCATTGTCCCGGGCAGGGGTGGTTCCGGGCGAGGTGCAGGCGGTGGCCGCCACCCGTGGACCCGGCCTGGCGATTGCCTTATTAGTGGGATTGAAGGCGGCCCAGGGCATGGCTTTTGGACTTGGAAAACCATTTCTCGGAATCAACCATCACGAGGCGCATCTTTATTCGCCATGGATCACGGGATCGCCTGCACGCGCGGATTACGATGAATTTGAGCCTAATGTTTCGCTGATTGTGAGCGGCGGACATACGCTTCTTGTTTTGGTGGAGAGCGAGGCTGAACACCGCGTGCTCGGTGGCACCATAGATGATGCGGCTGGTGAATGTTTTGATAAAACCGGCAAGTTGATGGGGTTGCCCTATCCAGCCGGTCCCATCATTGACCAGCTTGCGCGCGAGGGAAACCGTGATGCCTTTTCATTTCCGAGGCCGTTGATCCATGATGGCAGCGAAGATTTCAGTTTTAGCGGTTTGAAAACCTCGGTGCGCTATTTTCTCAGGGACAACCCTGGCGTGTTGGAAGAGTCAGGCGGCTTGAGAGATCTGTGCGCGAGCATTCAGGCCGCCATCGTGGAGGTGCTGGCAAGCAAAACCGTGAGAGCGGCCCGCCGGCTTGGGGTAAAATGTGTGACGGCTTCCGGGGGGGTGACCTGCAACATGGGCTTGAGGGAGATGTTAAAGAACACCTGCGCCAAGCACGGATTGAAATTGAGATTGGCGCCTAGGGAACTCTGCACCGATAACGCAGCCATGATTGGTATCCTGGCCGAGCGCAGATTGATGAGCGGAGCTGAAACATCCGCCTTGGATGCTGAGCCGGACCCGGGACTGTCCCTGGCCTGACGAATCAACGGTCTGAAGCCGGTTTGGCCGATGGAATTTGCCGGTTTTGCGGCCAGTATGGCCTGCAAAAAGCCTCGGTAAAATCGTATCCATCCTGAAAATCCACACG